>JBCCDG010000115.1:0-13022 GCA_039030915.1 Pseudomonadota bacterium
CCCCCTGCATCTCCGCGCGGCTGAGGTCCGCACCCTGCATCTCTGCGCCGCTGAGGTCCGTCCCCCGCATCTCCGCGCGGCTGAGGTCCGCCCCCTGCATCTCTGCGCCGCTGAGGTTCGCCCCCCGCATCTCCGCGCGGCGGAAGTTCGCCCCCTGCATCTCTGCGCCGCTGAGGTCCGCCCCCTGCATCTCCGCGCCGAAGAGGCTCGCCCCCTGCATCTCTGCGCCGCTGAGATCCGCCCCCCTGCATCTCTGCGCCGAAGAGGCTCGCCCCCTGCATCTCCGCGCCGCTGAGGTCCGCCCCCTGCATCTCTGCGCTGCTGAGGTTCGCCCCCTGCAACTGTGCGTCGCGCAGATCGACGTTGGGGAGGGAGGCGCCTGGCAGATCGGCGCGACGGAGGTCTCGGCCCTGAAGAGGAGCGGCCGGGAGGCGATCGAGCCAGAGGTGGTAGCGCTCCATTTCGCGGGTGTCGGGGATTAATGGGCCCTCCGTTTCCGCCTCCACGCCGTTCGGTTTGCGGTGATCCTCGAGCCAAAGTTCGAATGGGCGCCAGTCATCGGGGCGATCCGCGAAGACGACTTCTGCAAGATCGGCGACTGCAAGCAATGATTCACGCCGATGCCGCCGCGTCGTCATGAAAACGTCGAAGGACTGCAGTTTCTCAAGTGTAAGGCCCACATCCCACCGATACGCAACTACCACTCCTTCGGTGATGAGCTGTTGGGCGGCTTCAGGAAGCCTTCCGGTGGGGTCGTCGCCGGTGCGGAGGAGGGTGGTGAGGGCGAGGGCCGCAAGGAGCGTTGTCAGCGGGAGGGCCCAGGGGCGGCGGGCGACGGTTTTTGCGGGGTGGCCGGCGAGGCGGTCTTGGGCGCTTTTGTAGCCGATGACGCCGGTGACCACCGCCACGGCCAGGGCGGCGCCTGAGGTCATGGTGAGCCAGAAGTCGTGGGCGGGCATGCTTCGCCACCAGCCATAGGCGAGGACCGTCGGGCCGAAGCCCCAGGCGAGGAAGAGGGTGACCGTGGCGCTGACGCCGGTGAGCGGTCTTGGGGCGATGCAGGGGGCCCGATCCGGGTGTTTGAGTTTGGCGCGCGTGGCCTCGTCCTCGTGCCAGCGGGCGTTGCGGCGGATGCCGAGGGCCCAGGCGTTGAGGAGCCAGGGGAAGGCTCGATCTCCGAGGGGGCGGCCGCCGGCGGTGGGCGGTGCGTCGGCCAGCGCGTCCCAGAGCGCCAGGAGCGAGAGGTGGAGATAGGCGTAGACGGCGGCGACGAGGATGGGGGCCGTGTAGAAGAACGCCTCGACCGGGACCGAGACGTTGAGGAGCGGCAGATCGGTGTTCTTCTGGCTGAGGAAGAAGTCCGCGTCGCGGTGGCCGAGAAGCGTGACGCCGACGAAGCCGAGGAGCGCCAGGAGGCCGAACCAGGCGGAGCGGGCGTTGAGCGAGATGCGCTCGATCCGGGCGAGGGCGGCGGTCTCGGCCTCCGTGAGCGTGTCGGTCGGCTCTGGCGGGCCGGGTTCAGCGGTCTGAGCGGGCTTCTCGGTGAGGTGCTTCTGCATCGGCAATGGCCTTGGGCTGGAATGGGGCGAGCCTAGCACGGGCGGGGGCGCCCTTGGCAGCCCAGGTTTCAGCCGAATTCGAAGCTCATGACGCCCCAGAGGCGGGCGAGGTCGAGCTGGGGGGCGGGGCCGCGATACATGCGTGCGGTCTCGAAGACCGGGATGAGGTCGTGGGCCTCGGCGAGGGCGCGGGCTGGCGCGTTCGGCTCGGGCAGGTCGAGGGTGACGGGGCCCTGGCCCGCGGCGAGGGCGGTGAAGAGCGCTTCGGCCGTGGCGGGGTCGTCGGCCATGAGGGGGCCGATCTTGGCGGGGCCGTGGCAGGGGCGGCGGAGCGCGTAGCCCGTGATGCGGCCGTCGCGATGGGCGATCCTGAGGGCTGCGTCCGGTTGGGCGAGCCAGGCTGCGAGATAGGCCGGGCGGGTATGGCCGGTGATCGCTGCGTCGTAGGCGGCGAGGGCAGGTCCGAGTGGGCTGTGTGGGCCGAGCGTGTCGACGAGCGTCGTGCCCGTGGGTGGCGGGGCGAGTGCCGATGCGGGGAGCGTCGCCACATGGCGGATGTTGCGATGGTGGAGCACGAAGCCCGAGCGCGCGTAGTTCGTCTGCTGTGCCGGCACCCCGTCGAGGCCGATGGTGGCGCCGGGCAGGCGGGCGAGGCCGGCCTGCCAGACGGCCCAACCGAAGCCCTGACCTCGGCGGTCGGGGTGGCAGATATAGAAGCCGAGGAAGCCCTGTTCCGGCGTGTGGCGCGCGACGGAAACGACGGCTGCGAGCTCGTCGCCCGCGAAGCTGCCGAAGAAGGCGCCAGGGTCGGCTGCGGTGAAGGTGGCGGCATCGTGGAGGCCGGCGTTCCAGCCCTCCTCGATCGCCCAGTCGACGGCGGTGACGATCTCGGCCGGGGTGAGGGTACGTGTGAGCGGATGTGTGGGGGGACGTGTCTGGGGCGTCATGGCGATCCTCCTGGGCTCGGTCTCAACGCCTATGTCGATCCCATCGCTGGGCGGCTGGCAACGGGTGTCGGTCCCGGGAACGAGCAGTCGCCGATGACGCCCTTGGGCAGCGGCGATGTCGTCGCTGCAGGTGGCTCGGCGGAGCGGCGGGGCAGGGCGGCGCCGTTGGGCGGTGCCGTAGAGCTGCGCGATGGGGCGGTGAGGTCTCATCGCCTGTCGCCGCTTGGCGGTGCGCCTCGTCTTGATGCGCCGCGGCCCGTGCAGCGTGTTGGGCGCGTTCCTGCGCCCGGGCACGGTTGGTTCGTAGCCTCGCCGGTGCCAGTGATGCTGCGTCTGGTGACCTCTATCTCCCCGGCCGGAGGCGGGTTCTGGACGGGTGATGGCGTCGTTGGTGGGCGTCCCCGGGACCGGCTGTCTTTATTGCGGGCGCCTCGGTGACCGAACGCCTCGGCGCCGGACTTCTTTTCTCCCTGTCGCCGCATACCGCGACTGGCTTGCCTGCCCTTCGAGCCAGACAAAGCGTCTGAGATTGTAGGCAAGGTTGGCCATGCCGATCTTCGTGCGCGCCCGCGCGAGACCGATGGTCCCTATGAACAGATCCATGCGGTGTATCCGGTCGGCGAGGACGTGCTCGGCGACCGAGCGGACCCGCGAGCGCGCGGCGTTCGCCTTTGTGAGGAGTTTCCGGGACAGCCAGATCGGGCGCGCGTTGCGTCGAGGTCGAGACGGTACATCTCGAAATCGACCGCTGCGCTCAGCCGCTCAAGCGGATCGGCGCTTTGCGAAAGCGCCCGGTACCATTCATCCAGATCGAAGAAGCCTAATGGTCCGACCGGACCGGAGCGAACCCACGCGCGTCATCCCCGGCTTGATCCAGGGATCGAGAAAACCTCTCCCTCTCAGCGACTTAGAGAACGCTGGATTGCCGGATCAAGTCTGGCAATGACGGTATCAGATGTCTCGCTCAGACCACGCGCTGCGCCGCCATCCCAGCCTCGTATGTCTTTGGGGGCCGTGAATGACCAAAACACTGGGCGCGCGCGGTTCCTGAAAGCCTCCGACTGCGAGAGGGAGTGTAACAGTCGGATTTCGGTGCTGTTTCAATTGTTTCGCATGGGCTGAAATGCAGCCTCCTGATCCGATATGCGGGCTCAGGAGGTATCGATGAAGACGCAAGTAATTCTGACAGCGCTCGCTGTTTCGATCGCGATGGCGTCGCCGGTATCGGCGGTTCCGGTCGGCGGCATTACTTTCTCGGGAGCCTACACGGCCGGAGATGAGAGTTTCACCGTGCCGATCGATGGCGATCTTACGAGTGTCACGGCGACATTCGCCGATCCGACCCGCGAGGTGCCGCTGACCGGCTTCTCGAACTTCTTTAGCGCGTTCAATATCGGCAGCGGGGCGACGAATAACGGCTTCACCCTCGTCTTTAACGAAACGGTCGACTGGATCGGCGGTGTATTGTTGTTCGCGCCGACGGGGATCGATGCGTTCGATGGTTTCGACGTGGTGGGGCCAGGCGTGGCGGCGACGGCAGTCAATGCCGGGATACCGCTCGGGGCGTTCTCCTTCACGACGCCGATACGGTTCCTCACCGGCGAGACCTACGCGATCACGGCGCTCAACAGCGTGGTGGCGGGTAATCCGGGCGGCCATTCCTATGCGAGCTGGAGCTTCGAGCAGCCGGTGCCCGTGCCGTTGAGCGTGCCGGTGCCTGCGACGCTCGTGCTGCTGCTCGCGGGGTTTGGCGGCATGGTGTTGTTGAGGCGGGCAGCGCCGAACGCTGTTGGCTGACGCTGCGTAGAGGCGCATCGTGTCTGGCGTGGTGCGCTACCGGTTCGAGCCGCCCGGATGCGTATCTCGCAACCCCACCGGCGGATACTCAGCGACCCGAGCGCGTGTCCGGACGCTGGACCTGCTCAGACGTTGCTGGGTTTCATCGCGATCTGAGTAGGCCCGAGGCAGCGGGTCTTCATCGCTGCAGCGATCCGCTCAGCAATGTGCTCGGTTTAGGCGCCCAAGGCCGTGGATGCCTGGGTCAAGCCCGAGCATGACAGGAGGACGTGAGGTCGAAAGGTCCACTAGGTGCCGCGACGGCGGAGGTGCCGCATCAGGGCCAGCCCCGCACATAGAAAAATCGCGCTGGCTGGTAGTGGGACGTCAGCGACTGGTTGGTTCTCGGTAGCAAACAAGATCTCGAAATCGACCAACGAGCTGTTCAAGTTGTCCAAGTCACTGAGCGCGTCTTCTTCGATGTCGAAGGAGAAACCGACCACTGCGACGGCAAACTCATCGTCGTTCACTTCATTGCGTGTCAATTCAAAGAGGATCGAAATTACATCTGCTTCTGTGTTGACCCCTATGTCAATCGCTGTGCCAGAAGCAGTTTGTTCGGGCACCAATGTCAGCAAATCGCTGGGAGTTGTTCTCGTCTCGTCGAGGCCTCCATCGATTATTGGCGCTAGGGCGAAAGTAAAAAAGCCCATGATGAAGATCGTAGGCTCAACAATAAAATTGTTATTGCTTGTTGATACAAGTCCCTCGCGCTGAGGAAATAACACGTCGCCAAGGGTTACAGCGTCAAGTGTCGTTGCCGAAGCGCTGGCGTTAAGGCTGCAGTAAGCGGTGGCGACCGCTAGGCAAAGCTTTGACAATTGAGCTGTCATGATCCGATCACTATCCACTGCTTACTGCCATCGTCGAATGGTTGAGTGGTGAGCTTACGGGAACCGCGTTCTTCGATGGAGCAACGTTTTCGTTTCGGCTCATTCAATTTTTTTTTTTGGGGCGGCGTGTTCGGAGAGGGTGCTGGAGGGATCAACGCCAGTGCGGCGGTGGCGGTGTCGCCCGCGCGCGCTGGGGCGCCCTTCGGCCTCACATACTCATGTCATGCTCGGGCTTGACCCGGGCATCCATGGCCCTGGTGGCGGATTGCCGGGTCAAGCCCGGCAATGACGCAATTCGAGGGAGCACGCCAGTTTATCAGGCGCTTTAGGGCACTTTATGATCTCGCGTGCTCATGTCATGCGGCGCTGGCCCGTCAGGCGAAGATGCCGTGGACATGCCAGCAGCGCGTCGATGGACTCTCGGCTGCGGGGGTGTGGAAAAGCCAGAGGCGTGGGCCCTCGACGGTGGCGACGCGCCAGTAGTCGCGGGGGCCGCTGGTCCAGGCCGGGTCGTGCCACCACCATTCGGGGGCGAGCCTCTCCGGCCCCCAGACCGCCGCACGGGTGAAGCGCTGACGGCGCCAGCGGAACTCTGTCGGCGGGTGCAGGAGCGTGCCGGCCGGGGCGCTCGACCGGTGCGCTTTGGCGGTTGTTCTGGGCGCGTCCGGGATGGGCGCTGATACGAGGCCGTGCGCTGAGATCGGTTCGGGATCGAAGAGCGTGATCGGGCGCGGCGGTGCCGTGCCTCGGCATGCCGCGCGCCAGTCGCCCGGGGCGGACCAGGCGGCGGCGGCCTCGATGAAGGCGCGTTCCGGGATATGGCTCTCCGCTGGCAGAAGACGGGTGACCTGTTCGAAGCCGATGCGGTTGCCGATGCGGCTGATGAGATCGCTGAGCGCTTCCACCTCCGCCGCGCTGCGACTGCCGGTTCGGCCCGCATCGGTCGTGCGGGCCTGGGCGTGTTGCATCGGTTCGGTTTGGGGCACGGCGAGGCGGAGCGCGTCGATGCCGTAGCCCGCATCGAGCTCGGCGATCTTGGGGGCGAAGAGCGCGCGCAGGCGCATCGGGTCGCGCATGGGCCGGGCGAGGCGGATGGTGGCCGAGATATCGGCGCCGTCGACCCGGCGTGCCGTGAGCGTGAGGGCGCGTGCGCCAAGGCCGTCGGCCTCGAGCCGCGCAGACACGCTCTCGAGCAGGCGGTCGAGGCCCGCCTCCACATCCGAGACGAGGCCGATGGGTTCGGCCAGCGTCAGGCGCGCGGCGATAGGGCGGCGCGTGCGGGCGGGCGCCACGGGCTCGGGCTCGATGCCGAGGGCCTGATCGAGGCGTCTGACCGTCGAGACGCCGAAGCGGCGGGCGAGCTGGGCGCGGGGGATGCCCGCCATCTCGCCGATGTTGCGCAGGCCGACGCTGGCGAGACCCTCGGCGGTCGTGGGTTCGAGGCGGAGCGCTGCGGGTGGCAGATCGGCGATGCTGGCGCGGTTTTGCCCAGGGGGCGCGATGGCGATGCGGGCCTCGCCGTATTCCGCCAGCGCCCAGGCCGCGCCCTTGCTGTCGGCCATGGCGGCGCGAGCGGTGAGGCCGAGGCCGCCGAGGCCCGCGAGGATCGTCTCGAGCATCGCAGCCTCGCCGCCGAAGAGATGGGTGCATCCGGTGGCGTCGAGGATGAGCGCCGTGCCGGTCGTGCCGCTGCCGGTGCCGCCCGTTTGGCGGGTTGGCGCGGGCGCGGTGCTGGCCGCAGGGGCGACGGCGGGTTCGGCCCGGGTCCCGGTGGTGTCGCCCCGCCGGCCGCGCGGGGCGTTCGGCATGGTCTTGGGCCGCGAGCGGCTGAGGCTGACCGCGTCGGGCGCGCGGCCGACAAGGGGTGCGAAGCGGCTCGCCCAGCGGAGAAGCGCGCCGATGAAGGCCTCGAGGCGTTCGGGTTCCGCCGGGCGGGTGATGAGGCTGGGGCAGATCGCACGCGCATCGGCGAGCCCCATGCCGGGGCCGAGGCCCGCGGCGCGTGCGGCGGCATTGAGGGAGACGAGGCGGAGTGCGCCGCCCTCCTGGCCGGCGAGCGCGAAGGGACGGGTGAGACCGGTAAGCCCCTCGCGCCGCAGCCGATGCTCGGCACCGAGATGGGGCAGGGCGATGGCGATGACGCGGCGTGTCACCGGTCGTTTCACGGGGTCGTGCTCCTGACGTTTGCGGTTGACTGGAGCCGGGGCCAGGGCCGGGGCCGGATCTGGGGTTGGGCCTGGGGTTAGGGCCGGGTCTGGGGGCGAGGGGCTTGGTCCCGCCGTCAAGCCGCGTTGGCGGTGAGAAGTGGCGCTGCGGTCGGGGCCTGCCAAGGGCTGTGCGCGGGGCGTGCTGCCGCAGTCTCGCGGGCTGATTGGTGGGCTGACATGTGGGCCAACTGGTGGGTCGACGCGTCCCGGCTCGGATGGTTGCATGATGACCCCGCCGCTGAACGCGGGCGCTTAGGCGCCCAAGGCATGGCCGCCCGATCTGCCCGATCTTCCCGGCCCGCCCGCCATCGGTCGTTCCGCAGTTCGGTGGCCGGTGCCTGGAATGTGGCGCTCGGCAACCGTCATGCCACTGCCCAACATCACCTCCCAGGCGCCGAGTGGGCCGCGCTTGTTCTTCACGATCTCCCAAAGCTGCAGCGGGCGCGCGGGCTTGCTGGCGCCCATGCTCGATGGGGCTGCGAGGGGTCGGCAGCGCCAGCGCGTCTCGGCCGCATTGGTCGCAAGCCGGCCTTCGGGCACGAGGCAGAGGCCGCGGCCCCCGCCGGTGCCGGCGGCGAGCTGCAGGCGGCGGCTTTGCGTAAGATCGGGTGCGGCGTCGAGCTCGGCCACGACGAGGGGAGCAGCGCCTGAGCGCAGGGCCTCCTCCATGACCTGCAGTGCTGCGATCGCGCCGGTCGGACGGGCGATGACGAGGCGGGCCGGATCGATGAACGCCGCGATGCCTTGGGCGCAGAGCCGCTCACGCCGGGCGGCATCGAAGATCCAGAGAACGGCGCCGCTGCTACCCGCCGCCTGGACGAAGGCGAAGGCATGCCGGCCGGATCCGCAAGCCTCGTGCACCCGGCCCGAGATGAGGGGCGGTGGTTCCGCTGGGGAGGGTGCTGCGGCGGGGCTCGTGTCGCGGGCCATTTCTCCGACAGGGGGCGTGGGTGCGGATGTGGGTGGGGGTCGGCGCGCCCCGGTCCTTTCGTCGTCTGTGGCCATGACGCGCCCCTCTACCGTAAATGTTCCACTAATGTTCTATGCCGATTCGGCCGGGCGGTCCATGCTCAGCGATTGTGACATGCCGTCCACGCCCGCGTCAGAACCGGGCTTGCCGCACTGCAGCGACCGCTTGACAGCACCCCGTCAGCCGGGGCAGCCGCCGCGTTGTCCACACCGCGCCCGCTCGGTCCCAAATCGGTGAAGTTTCAGTCAGTTTCATACCGAATCGTGGAAGCCGATATTGAGCCGCGGAATGGATCGCGAGAGACGCCCCAACGGTAATCAGGGTATTCCCCGAATGCGGACAATGCGTCGCAGTGCCGTCGTGATGCCGTCACACTGTCGTAATCCAGTGAAAAACATAACGATATCAGAGGCTAAGAGGTTCTAAACCGGCACTCTCCTACCTGGATCGCCCGATCCGACCCGATCTGAGACATCTTCAGGCCTCGATATTTCTCAAAAGGGATTCGCACGGACATTATCGGTCGCGATCGGGGGTCGGTTGACCGGCTCGAGCGACCCGGTCTTCGACCGTCAAAGAGTGGCATTCGAAAACGTTGCGCTGCGGTGAAACTTGGGCGATGTCCACTGAGTTATCCACAGCATTGGCCACAGAGCGCGCATATGCTGTGCAGCCGGCCCGCACTTGGCGCCGACCGCTTGGCCGATCGCTTGCCCGATCGCTTGGCTGACAGCTTGCAGGTGCCGGGCGCGCGTCGTATGCGCCTCGCTCGAAACCGAGGAGAGCGCCATGAACGCCGTCCAACCCGCCAGCAGCGCCCTGTGGCGCGGCACGCTCGTCGCCATTGCCGCGATGGCGGCCATCGTGACCCTGTCGAATGTGCTGGTGCAGTATCCGTTCAACGATTGGCTGACCTGGGGTGCTTTCACCTATCCGTTCGCTTTCCTGGTCACGGATCTCGCGAACCGGCTGCACGGGGCGGCCGTGGCGCGGCGGGTCGTGCTGGCCGGGTTCGCGCTGGCGGTCGTGCTCTCGATCGTGTTCGCGACGCCGCGGATCGCGCTCGCCTCGGGCACGGCGTTTCTGGCGGCACAGATGCTGGATGTGTCGGTGTTCGACCGGCTGCGTTCGGGAAGCTGGTGGCGGGCGCCGGCGGTCTCAAGCCTGTTGGGCTCGGCGCTCGACACGGCGCTTTTCTTCGGTTTGGCCTTTGCTGCGACCTTTGATTTCTTGGGCGACGATACGGGCTGGGCGAACGAGGCCGTGCCGCTTTTGGGGCAGGGGCCGGCGGTCGCCTTGTGGGTAAGCCTCGCGGTCGGCGATTTCTTGGTGAAGCTCGCGCTCATCGCGGTGGCGCTTGTGCCCTTCCGGCTGGTGGTCGGTCTTGCTGGGGCGGCGCCGCAGCGTTGATGGGCGGCAGGGGCAGGTGATGCCGGTCCGGGTCAACGAGCAGATCACGCTGGCGGACTGGGAGCTCTCGGAAAGCTTCGCGCGGGCGAGCGGACCCGGGGGGCAGAACGTCAACAAGGTCGAGACGGCCGTCGTGCTGCGCTTCGAGGCGGCGCGGTCGCCGAACCTGTCGTCGGAGGTCAAGGCGCGGCTGCAGCGGCTCGCGGGTCGACGGTGGACGGCCGAGGGTGCAGTCGTCATCCACGCCTCGGGCGAGCGTAGCCAGGCGCGCAATCGGGAGGCAGCGCTCGAGCGGCTGGTGGCGCTGATCCGGTCGGCGACGGTCCGGCCCAAGCGGCGGGTTCCGACGAAGCCGACGCGGGCCTCGAAGGAACGGCGGCTGACAGCGAAGAAGCAGCGCGGCACGGTGAAGGCGCTGCGCCAGGGGCCGGAAGCGGAGTAGCGGCGGATGGTGGCTGCGGAAGCGACCTGGGCTCCGCGCCCTCCCACGTCAGGGTACCGCACAAGCCGTTAAGGATCACCGAACGCTGGTAGCCAAAGCATGGCAACGGTGCCGCGATGTCGGCCAGTGTCGTTAGCGTTTCGTTCGTGCGACTCAGGCAAACCTGTCGTGGGAGGGGGCGCTTGGGAGCGGGTTTCTGCGGCACACTGGCGGCTCTCCCGATGCCCGCGTTTCAGTCCAGATGGTCGGGGCCGAAGCTCTCGGGCAGAAGACTGGCGAGCGTGTGGCGCGCAACGATGCCGCGCGGCTGGCAGATGATCACCGTGAGTGCGCCACTGGCGAACTCGCGAAGCCGCTGGCGGCAGCCGCCGCAGGGGGTGCAGAAGGGGTCTTCGGGCCCTGTATCGGGCCCGGCCACGGCAACGGCCTTTATCAGCCGTCCCCCGGCCGTCACCATCGCGCCGATCGCGGTCGCCTCGGCGCATTGTCCCTGCGGGTAGGCCGCATTCTCCACGTTGCAGCCCGCATGGATCCGCCCCTCGCCATCGAGCACCGCCGCACCGACGCTGAAGCCCGAATAGGGCGCGTAGGACTGCTCGCGCGCGGCCACCGCGGCGGCAACGAGGGCAGCCTCCGTCGCCTCATCCATGGCTAACGCTCCTTCACATAAGGCGAGCCGAGCGCCTTTGGCGGGATCGCCCGGCCGAAGAAACCCGCGAGGAGCAGAACCGTCGCGATGTAGGGCGTCACGAGCACAAGCTCGACCGGGACTTCGCCAAGGACCGGCAGTTCGGTGCCCTGGAGCCGCGCGGCCCCCGCTTCGAGAAACCCGAAGAGGAGGGCCGCTGCCAGCACCGTCCAGGGTCGCCAGCGCCCCATGATCATGGCGGCGAGCGCGATATAGCCCTTGCCCGCCGACATCTCGCGCACGAAGCCCGCGCCATGGGCGGTCGAGAGAAAGGCGCCCGCGACCCCGCAAAGCAGCCCCGCGATCAGCACTGCACGGTAGCGAAGTGCTGTGACCGAGACGCCTGCGCTGTCGACCGCCGCCGGCATCTCGCCCGCGCCCCGCAGCCGGAGCCCGAAGCGCGTCCGCCAGAGAAGCCAGGCCACCGCCGGGACCGAGGCGAGCGCGAGATAGACGGGCAGCGTATGGCCCGAGACGAGCTGCGCCCAGAACGGCCCCAAGACCGGCACATCGGACAGCGTCTCGGCGCCCGGCAGCGTGATCGGGCGGAACCGCTCCTCGGCCGCGAGCCCCGGCGACTGCCCGCCCTGGCGAAAGAGCGCGATGCCGAGCACCACGGTCAGCCCCGAGGCCAGGATATTGATCGCAACGCCCGAGATGATTTGCTCGCCCCGATGGGTGATGCAGGCGAAGCCATGCAGGAGCGCCATCAGCCCCGAAGCCGCGAGCGCAGCTCCGAGCCCCGCCCAAGCCGAGCCCGTAAGGGAGGCTGTGGCCGCCGCTGCAAAGGCCGCGGTCAGGAGCTTGCCCTCGAGACCGATATCGATGATCCCGGCCCGCTCGCTCACGAGCCCCGCCATGGCGCAGAGGATAAGCGGCGTGCCGAGCCTGAGCGCGCTGTCGAGGAGGAGGAGGATATCGAGATACATCAGCGCCTCCCAAAAACCCTGGCGAAGACGGGCACGAGCATGAGCGAGAGCGCGCCGGAGAAGAGGATGATCAGCCCCTGGATCAGCAGCACCATCTCCCGCGTGATGGTCGAGAAGGCGAAGTCGAGCTCGGCACCCCCCTGATAGAGCGCCCCGAAAAGGAGTGCTGCCAGGATCACGCCCACGGGATGCGCCCGGCCCATGAGCGCCACGGCGATGCCGGTGAAGCCGTAGCCGGCGGTGAAATCGAGCACCACGCGGCCCTGCGCGCCCAGCACCTCGTTCGTGGCCATGAGCCCCGCGAGCGCGCCCGATAGCGCCATGACCGCAACCGTCATGCGCGCAACAGGGATGCCCGCATAGACGGCGGCAGGGGCGGACTCGCCCAATGCCCGCAGCGCGTAGCCCCAGCGCGTGCGCCAGACCAGGAGCCAGACGCCGAGGGCCGCGAGGAGCGCCAGCGGGAAGGCGAGGGTCAGGGGCGCTGTCGCAGCCTCCAGCCCCAGCCCCCGAGCGATGTCATGGATGAAGGGCAGGCGCGCAGCCTCGGCGATCTCGCGGGTCTCGGGGCTCGGCTGGCCCGCGCGGATGAGCGGCCCGGCCAGAAGCGCCACGGTGAGCCCAGCCGCGATGAAATTGAACATGATCGTGGTGATGACGATATGGCTGCCGCGATAGGCCTGGAGCCAGCCGGGCACGGCGGCCCAGAGCGCACCCGCCGCGGCGGCGGCGGCGACGGCCAGCGGGATCACCAGTACGCCGGGCAGGATGGCGTCGAGCGGCAGGAACACGAGCGCACAGCCGATCCCGCCGAGCGCCGCCTGCCCCTCGGCCCCGATATTGAAAAGCCTAGCCTGAAAGGCGATGGCGACGGCAAGCCCCGTGAAGACGAAATTGGTGGCGTAGTACAGCGTATAGCCAAGCGAGCCCGGATAGACGAAGGCCCCCTCGATCATCACTTTCAGCGCCTCGAACGGGTCTTCGCCGATCAGGGCCACCACGACGCCTGCGACGACGAACGCCAGCAGAATGTTGACGGCCGGGATCACCCCGAACTCGACCCATCGCGGGAGCGGGGTCACGACCGCGCCCTCGGCCATGCTTCTGACCGCATGCCGGGCCGGGCCCCGAGGGCCCGATCGGCCGCAGCGATCCAGCAGCTCCACAAGCCTTTCGAGATCGCGCCGCGCTCGCTCAACGA
>JBCCDG010000116.1:0-12993 GCA_039030915.1 Pseudomonadota bacterium
CAGGGGGCGGACCTCAGCCGCGCGGAGATGCGGGGGACGGACCTCAGCGGCGCAGAGATGCAGGGGGCGGACCTCAGCCGCGCGGAGATGCAGGGGGCGAACTTCCGCCGCGCGGAGATGCAGGGGGCGGACCTCAGCGGCGCGGAGATGCAGGGGGCGAACTTCCGCCGCGCGGAGATGCAGGGGGCGGACCTCAGCGGCGCGGAGATGCAGAACGCATCCTGCAGCGCTGCTACTCTCCGAGGTGCAGCGCTGCAGGATGCGATTGTACTCTGTCGCACCATAGAAAGGATGACCTTGGCAGAAGCCGTCGGCACGCGAGAGACGCGGCTGCCCATCGGCCTTGCCATCCCAAGCTGCCTGCAGGGCCCTGAAAGCGCGCTCTCCGATGAACTGGGTGCCGCACTCGACCAGCGCTCCGCCGAGGCAGAGCGCCCGGGCTTCGGCACCTTCATTGTTCGCTATAGCCGGGAGACCTATCTCGACATGCTGCTCTGTGATGAGGGGGAGGTGCCGGTGGTGTTCGAGGGGGTTTGGGAGGCGATGGGGGATGGGCGCTGGCAGAACTATGTGGATGGCGTGATCCATGCGGAGGGGGTGGGCGAGGATGGCGAGTGGGGCGACATCCCCGCTCACTGGGTCACCCTGCCCGGCGCACCGCCGCCCGAGGGCCGGCCGCTCGAGTAGCGCGGCGGCCCGTCCGGCCGGCGGTGTGCTCGGCCCTCTCGCGTCGTCATTGCCGGGCCTGACCCGGCAATCCAGCGCTCCAGGGCCTGCACGCGGCTTAAGTCGCCTGGTCGTCTCGAACGGTCGCCAAGTCGTCTCTCCGCTCCATGTGCAAGTCGCCGTCGGTCGTCGCGAAGCGGCGCGACCAGGCGTCTTCTGGCTTTGCTATGCGTGAGAACATATACTGAACATATGGTTGTCGAGCTTGCCACCACGACGAATTTCACCTTCCTCACGGGCGCCTCGCACCCTGAGGAGATGGTCGAGCGCGCGGCTGAGCTTGGCCTCCAAGCCATTGCAATCACTGATGGAACCAGCCTCGCTGGCGTTGTCCGCGCGCATGTGCGGCTGAAGGAAATCGCGCGTGAGGAGGTCAAGCGCAAGGACCCCAACATCACCGGCCGCGACGTGATCGCCCATGCCAAACGCATCCGCAGTCAGACGCGAATCGATCCGTCATCCCGTCTCGAAGAGCCGATACCAGAGACCGCCGAAGCCCCACCAGAGACTTACCGCTCAATCCCGCAACTCCTTGTCGGTGCACGGCTTTTCTTCGAGGATGCGCCCTTCGAGCTGGTGGTTCTCGCGACCGATAGACCGGCCTATGCGCGCCTCTCCCGGCTGCTCACGCTCGGCAAAAGGCGGGCGGAGAAGGGCCGATGCCGCCTCCGTCTCGCGGATCTCAAGGACTGGGGCGAAGGCCTCGCAGCGCTGCTCTTCACCCCCGATCCGCTCAGCGGCAAGGGGTCCGATAAGCCCCTCAAACCGCTGGGATCATGGGCAAAACCGCTCGCAAGCCTGCATCTCGCCATCGCCCCGGCCTATGACGGCCGCGACGCCGAACGCTTCGCCGCCCGCGCGGCAGAGGCCGAACGCCTAGGCCTGGCCCTCGCCGCCACGGCCGACCCGATGATGCACCACGGCAACCGCCGCCGCCTCGCCGACATCCTCACCTGCATCCGCGAACGCTGCACCGTCGAGACCCTCGGCACCCGCGCTCTCCCCAACGGCGAACGCCGCTTAAGGGCCCCCGAAGAGTTCGCCCGCCTCTTCGCAGGCTACGAGAAAGCGATTGAAAACGCAGAACAAATCGCCGCCTCCTGTAGCTTCTCCCTCGACGAGCTGGCCTATGAATACCCCGATGAGATCGTCGCTGGAGAGCCACCGCAGGCCCGCCTCGAACGCCTTGCCCATGAAGGCCTCGCCCGGCGCTATCCCGAAGGCGTGCCGGACGAGCCACGCCGCCTCGTCGACCGCGAACTCGCGCTCATCGCCCGCCTCGGCTACGCGCCCTATTTCCTCACCGTCGCCGATATCGTCGCCTTCGCCCGCTCCCGCGGCATCCTCGCCCAGGGCCGGGGTTCTGCCGCGAATTCAGTCACTTGCTACGCCCTCGGCATCACCGAGATCGCCCCCGAACGCATCACCATGGTGTTCGAACGCTTCGTCTCCGAGGCCCGCAACGAGCCCCCGGATATCGATGTCGATTTCGAGCATGAGCGGCGCGAGGAGGTGATCCAGTACATCTATCACCGCTACGGCCGCGAGCGCGCGGGCCTCACCTCCACGGTCATCCATTTCCGCTCCCGCGCCGCAATCCGCGAAGTCGGCCGCGCCATGGGGCTCTCAGAGGATGTCTGCGCCGCGCTCTCAGGCCAGGTCTGGCACTGGTCGCGCGAGGCGATCCACGACCATCGTTTGCGCGAGATCGGGCTCGACCCGACCGATGCACGCCTCGTCCAAACCCTTGGCCTCGTGGAACAAATCATCGGCTTCCCACGCCATCTCAGCCAGCATGTGGGCGGTTTCGTGATCACGGCCGGCCGGCTCGACGAGCTCTGCCCCATCGAGAACGCGGCCATGGCGGATCGCACGGTGATCGAATGGGACAAGGACGATATCGACGCGCTCGGCATCCTCAAGGTCGATGTCCTCGCCCTCGGCATGCTGACATGCCTGCACAAGGCGCTCGAGCTTCTGCGCGAGCACGAGGGCGCCGACCACACCCTCGCGACCATCCCGCCCGAGGACCCGGCCGTTTACGACATGCTCTGCCGCGCCGACAGCCTCGGCGTCTTCCAGGTCGAGAGCCGGGCGCAGATGAACTTCCTACCCCGTATGCGCCCGCGCAGTTTCTACGACCTCGTGATCGAGGTCGCGATCGTGCGCCCGGGCCCCATTCAGGGCGATATGGTGCATCCCTATCTCCGCCGCCGCTCGGGCGAGGAGGCGGTGACCTTCCCGTCCGAGGCGCTGGGCGAAGTGCTCGGCAAAACCCTTGGCGTGCCGCTCTTTCAGGAACAGGCGATGCGCATCGCGATCGTGGCCGCGGGCTTCACGCCGGACGAGGCCGACCGGCTCCGCCGCGCGCTCGCCACCTTCCGCCGGTCAGGCACGATCCACACCTTCCGTCAGCGCTTCATCGACGGCATGCTCACGAACGGGTACGAGCCGGATTTCGCCGAACGCTGCTTCAGTCAGATCGAGGGCTTCGGCGAATACGGTTTCCCCGAAAGCCACGCCGCCTCCTTCGCGCTCCTCGTCTACGCCTCGTCCTGGCTCAAATGCCATCACCCAGCGATTTTCGCCTGCGCGCTCCTCAACGCACAGCCCATGGGCTTCTACGCGCCTGCGCAGATCGTGCGGGATGCGCGCGAACATGGGGTCGAGGTGCGGCCCGTCTCGATCAACGCCTCCTTCTGGGACTGCACGATCGAGCGGGCGGGCGACGGGCGGCTGACACTCCGTCTCGGGTTTCGCATGGTGAAGGGGCTAAAGGAGGAGGACGGACACTGGATCGCGGCGGCGCGCGGCAACGGCTATCCGGATATCGAGAGCCTGTGGCGCCGCGCCGGCATCGCCCGCGCCACGGTGATGCGCCTCGCCGAAGCCGATGCCTTCGCGGCCGAAGAGGGTGCGGGCACCGTCCCGCCCACCACCAGACGCGCCGCCCTATGGGAGGCAAGGGGCCTCACCGGCGACGCCCCCCTGCCACTCTTCGAAGACGGCGAAGGCCTTGCCGAACCAAAAGTGCCCCTGCCCGAGCCGACCCTCGGCGAGGAGGTGGTGGCGGACTACCAATCCACCCGCCTCTCGCTCCGCGCCCACCCAGTCGCGATCCTGCGCACGCGCCTCGAGGCCGAAACCCACTAGCCCCAACCGCGCCGACCGACCCGAAGAGCAGGCCGGGTCAAGGATGGCAGCGCCACCGGCGCAGCCGGCGCCAAAGGCGTCCTTGACGCGGCCTGCTCTTCACCACGCTCGGAAAGAAGCCCAGCCAGGCTTCTCCCCAGCCCGATCGAGGCAGCCGCAACCAGCACCACCATCAATCGAGCGCCCCACATCCGAACCCAGGCAACCCCGCAAGACTCATCGCGGCGACCAGCCGCGATTCCGCTTCCCTCGATGCCACGGAACCCAGCGGCTCTCGCGACCCTCACGGCTCTCACGGCCCTCACGGCACGGGGCCGCGGAAGAGCGTGGGCAGGCTCGCTTCCGCCACCGAGCGTTCTTCTCGCGTCGGGCGTCCGCGGCGCTCGCCGGGTCTCGCGCTCTGCCTCACACTGGGCCCCACACTGGACCGCGCCCAGCGGCCCAGGCGATAGGTCAGCATGATCGCTTCGTCATAGTAGCTCATGATTTTCTCCTTGATGTGCTGATCGCTGAATGCCCGAAGCTTCCTGACAGTATGTTGTCAGTAGTGCCGCGATATGTGTCAGGAATAGGCAGCAGCCGGTGGAGGCCGCCCCATGCGCCGCTCGACGCGTCTCTTCGAGATCATTCAGCTCCTGCGCACCGCGCGCGGGCCCCTCACGGCCGAGGCCATCGCCAAGCGGCTCGAGGTCTCCGTGCGCACGGTCTATCGCGACATCGCAGCGCTCCAAGCCATGCGCACACCCATCGAGGGTGCCGCGGGCTTCGGCTATGTGATGCGCCGGGGCTACGATCTGCCGGCGCTCAATTTCGACGGCGAGGAGATCGAGGCGCTGCGCGTCGGCCTCACGCTGCTGGCACGCACGGGCGACGGCGCCCTGCTGCGCGCGGCCGAGCGCATCCGCGCCAAGATCGACGCCCTTGGTGAGACGGCGGACTGGCTGCAGGTCGCCCCCTTTGGCGCGCCGGCCGACGAGGAGAGCACCGATCCGACCACCTCGATCGCAGCTTTGCGCGATGCGGTGCGCGACGCGCGCAAGCTCCAGCTCGTCTATTGCGACAAGGAGGGGCAGGAGACGGAGCGGCGGGTGCGCCCCATCGCGCTCGTCTACCATGTGGAGTGCACCATGCTCGCCGCTTGGTGCGAGCTTCGCGACGACTTCCGCCATTTCCGGGCGGACCGGGTGATGGCAGCTCTCCCGCTCGAGGATCATTTCGTCGAGCAGAGCGCGACACTTCGCGCGCTCTGGCTCGAACGCAACCGCTGGAACGCCGCCTGAACTGGCTGGCCATGCGCGCATGTTCGCGCTACGTTCATGTCCGCGATCCTCAAGAGATGCGATGAGCAACAGCGACCATATGGACAACCCGCCGCTCCCCCGCGCGAAGGGGCCGGGCGGTCGGGAGCGTGCTCAGGGGCCAGGCGCCCGCCGTGGCAGGCGGTTGCAGCTTCTCACCTGCGCAGGCCTCGCTACGCTGCCCGACAAGGCGGAGGCGATGGTTGCGGGGCTCGTCATCACGCGGCAGCGGCCGGGCACCGCCTCCGGCGTCATTTTCCTCACGCTCGAGGACGAAACCGGGGTCGCAAATGTCGTCGTCTGGCCCAAGACTTATGAGCGATTTCGCCGGGCCGTGATCGGCGGGCGGCTCCTGCGTGTGACGGGCCGGCTGCAGCGCGAGGGGGCGGTGATGCATCTCGTCGCCTGGAATATCGAGGACCGCTCGGCGCTTCTCGACGAGCTTGGCCTTGACGACCCCGTCTCTTCCGAGCGCGGCGACGAAGCGCGCCGGCCCGTGCCCCCCGAAAACCGCAAGGCGCCCCGCGCCAAACCCCGCGCCCGCCATCCGCGCGAGGAAGCCAAGACCCTCTTCCCCAGTCGCGACTTCCACTGACGCCTCTCGGCCGTGCCTTTGAGTGCGGCCCACGCGCTTGCGCGCCCCGGCACCCCGGTTATCCTGCGCCTAACGACGAGAAGAACGACATCATCGGGGGAGGTGCCCATGCTGGGGCAGATGCAGGACTGGCCGCTCCGCGTCCATCGCATCCTGGACCATGCCGCGCGCTACAACGCGAAGCGGCGCATCGTCTCGCGCCTGCCCGAAAGCGGGGAGATCGTCCGCAGCGACTGGCAGACAGTGCATGAGCGGGCGCGGCGCTTGAGCGATGCGCTCCGCCGCCTCGGCCTCAAGCCAGGCGATGTCCTCGGCTGCATGGCGTGGAACACGGGCCGGCATCTCGAGCTTTGGTACGCGACACCCGGCGCCGGCGGCGTGATGCACACGTTGAACCCGCGGCTTGGCGCGCGGGACCTCGCCTATATCGCAGGCCATGCCGGCAACCGTTGGCTCGCCTGCGACCCAGACCTCGCCCCTGCCATCGCGACATTGGCACCCAAACTCGACAGGCTGGCTGGGATCATCGTGCTCGGGCCCACCGTGCCGGAAGTGCTGAAGGGTCTACCGGCCGAGGCGCATGCCGCCGACGATCTGATCGCGGGCGGTGACGTGGATACGGCCTGGGAGCCGGTGGACGAACGGGCGGCTTGCGGGATCTGCTATACCTCAGGCACCACGGGCAATCCGAAGGGCGTGATCTATTCCCACCGCTCGAACGTGCTCCACGCCATGACGATGATCCAGCCGGATATGCTGGGCCTTTCCTCGAACGACATGATGATGCCGGTCGTGCCGCTCTTTCACGCAAACGGCTGGTCGACGGCCTATTCCTCGCCCATGGCGGGTAGCGGGATGGTGATGCCAGGCCGCGCGCTCGACCCGGCCTCGCTTTGCGAGATGTTCGACGAAGGTGTGACGATCACCGCCGCCGTGCCGACCGTCTGGCTGCCGCTGCTGGCCCATCTGCGCGAGACGAAGCGGACGCTGCCGAACCTGAAACGCGTGGTGATCGGCGGCTCCTCCTGCCCGCGCGCGGTGATCGAGGCTTTTCAGAACGAGTACGGTGTGCAGGTGCTGCACGCTTGGGGCATGACCGAGACCTCGCCCCTCGGCTCCTTCGCCTCGCTGAAACCCGAAGTGCGCGCCCTGCCGCCAGAACGTCAGCTCGATATGCAGGAGAGCGTGGGCCATCCGCCTTTCACCGTCGAACTGCGCATCGTCGACGATGAAGGCGCGGCCCTGCCCCGCGACGGCGTCACACAAGGCCGATTGCAGATCCGCGGGCCCGGGGTCGTCCAGCGTTATCTTGGCCAAGATGAGGATATCGCCGATTCCGATGGTTGGTTCGACACAGGCGATGCGGCGACGCTTGATGAAAACGGGTATGCGCGCATCACCGACCGCTTCAAGGACGTGATCAAATCGGGCGGCGAGTGGATCAGCTCCATCGAGCTCGAGAACGCGGCTGTCGCGCATCCGGATGTGGCCGAGGCCGCGGCAGTGGCCATGCCGCACCCGAAATGGGACGAGCGTCCGGTGCTGGTGGTGGTGCCGCGCGATGGTACAGCCGTCGATCCGGCGACGATCCTCGAAGGTCTCGGCGAGCGTTTCGCGAAATGGCAGCTTCCAGACGAAGTGATCTTCCTCCAAGAGCTTCCGCACACGGCGACTGGCAAGATCTCGAAGAAGGGTCTGCGCGAGCAGCTCACGGCGGATGGCTATCGCTTGCCCGACCTGCGCGACCCCGGCGCGGCCTGATTGGGGGCTGATCGGGGCCTGATCGCGACCCGATCGCAGCACTTGGGTCGGGCCTTGCTGCAGCGCACATCTTCAAGGTGACCAAAGCCCTCAAAGGCGCCATAATTTCGCGTCATAGGCGGCATAGTGGCCGGGATGCGCGCGGCGCGGGAGCGTGCGGGCGCGCGCTGGCGCGTGTGTGTGGCGTTGCACGAGAGAGCGCGATGGCAGGGCGGACGCGGATTTGACGGACGAAACCCAAGGGCGCCCAGCATGGGACCTGGATCAGTACTCGGTGAAAGCGCGGCAGGAACGCCGGGCTGCTCGGCGCGAAGAGATGGCCGAGGCCGCAACGCTTGGTCTCAACAAAAAGTTCGAAGACGAGCACGTCACCGATCAGGATGACGGCGATTGGCTGGCGCCCGCCGCCTCGAAGCAGCGGCCGCGTTTCGTCGAGTCCGGCGCGATCTTCTGGATCGCCTTCCTGGGCGCGATTTTCTCGGTGCTGACGGTCGGGCTCTACCGCTTCTGGATGATCACGAAGCTGAGACGCGCCTACGCGGGCTCGATCCGGATCGACGGCGACCCGATCGAGTACACGGGCACGGGCTTCGAGAAGATGCTGGGCTTCCTGATCGCGGTTAGCATGCTGGCGATCTATCTCGGTATCGCGAATGTCCTCCTGATCTTCGCGGGGATCGCATCGCTCGATGCAGGGGCACTTTTTGCGCCCGTCTCGCTTGTGGCGGTGGTTCCCTTCATCTTCTGGGCTCAGTATCGAGGCCAACGCTATGTCATGGCACGGATGCGTTGGCGCGGGATCCGCTTCGGGCTCGGCGGAGGCGCATGGGGTTACATGCTGCGCTCGCTGCTCTGGGCCTTCGCGGCGGTCGTGACGCTCGGCCTGCTCTACCCCTATCTCCACTTCCGCCAGGCGAAGTACATGACGGATCGGAGCAGCTTCGGCTCGCTCCAGATGCGCCAGGAGGGGAGCTGGCTCGGGCTCTTTGCCTATTGGGTCTGGCTCTACATCGCGGCCGGCATGGTGTTCCTGGCGGCCTGGGGCCTTGCCGAGGAGATGAAGCTTGGCGAGCAGGGCATCAGCATGATGCTGGCGATCTTCATGCCCTTCGCCTTCCTGCTGCTCTTCATCCTGTTCATGAACTATCAGATCGGGGCGTTCCGGTATCTCTGGGACAATCGGAGGATCGGACGCGCGGAAGTCGAGAACGACGTCACCGTGAGCGCGATCATCTGGACCTACGTTAAGGGCTCGTTCCTGGTGAGCGTGCTGACGATGGTCGTGGGGGCGATCGCGGGCATCGTTTTCATCGGCGGCGGCAGCGTGCTGATGGCGACGATGGTCGAGGGCGACGAGTCGACGCTGCAGCTCCTGCGGCAGCTACCCGACATGCTGGAGAGCGAGCAGCTTCCACCGATCGAAGCGCTGGCTGCTGCGGCACCGCTGATCCTCGGCTTAGCGCTCACTTACTTCTTCTTCTTCGCTGCGTCCTTCGCCTTCGGTCAAAGCCTGATCACCCAGCCCATCCTGCGGCTGAAAGTCGAGGCGATGCTGATCCGTCGGCCCGAGGCGCTTATGCAGGCGCAGCAGCGCGACCATGACCAGGCACGCGAAGCGGGCGGCTTCGCCGACGCGCTCGGCGTCGATCTCGGTGCTGGGTTCGGATGACGACAGCACTGGATGAGTTTGCACGGCTGGAGGCGCCTGGGCGGTACTATGACGGGCGGTCCCCGCGCATGGAGCCGGTTATCGTCGGCTTCGGCGCCCGCACGCTGATCATCTACGGACGCGCCAACGCCGATGGTGACACCGCCATGGCGCACTGGCCGCTCGCATCCTTGAAGGCGTTGAACGGGCGCGGTGCGGGCGAGATGACGCTGGTGCCGTCGCATGATGCGGAAGAGCGTCTGGTGCTGGACGATCCGGTGATGATGCGGGCGATCCAACGCGTCTGCCGCGATCTCTACCGACGCCCGGTCAGCGGACGAAAGCTCGGGATCGCAGGGCTGTGGGGAGCGGGCGCGATAGGTTCGGTCCTCCTCCTGATCTTCTACATCATCCCGGCCCTCGCAGTGCAGCTTGCGCCGATGATCCCGCTCGAGCGGGAACGCGCGCTCGGCGACGCGGTGGCTGGCTATGTGGCGCGGTTGATGGGCGCGGCCGGCGATGGCGATGATGACGGCCTCTGCTCCAGCGAGGACGGCGATGTCGCGCTGGCACGGATGACGGAGCGGCTGGAGGCTGCCGCCGACCTGCCCTACGAGATCCGCGTCGATGTGCTCGACCATGAGCTTGTGAACGCCATCGCCATGCCGGGCGGGCGCATCTTCCTGTTCCGCGGCCTGATCGAGAAAGCCGAGAGCCCGGAAGAGGTGGCCGGCGTGTTGGCCCATGAGATGGGCCATATCGTCCATCGCGATCCTACCACTGGCGTCCTGCGCGCGGCGGGGACGGCGGGTATCTTCAGCGTGGTGCTGGGCGATATCTTCGGCGCGGGCATCCTGGCCGCTGCGGGCGAGGCGATGCTGAACGCAAGCTATCAGCGCGAGGTCGAAGGGCGGGCGGATGTGACGGCGCTGGAGATGCTGGCCGAAGCAGGTCTGCCCAGCCGCCCCTTCGCCAAGTTCTTCATCCGGCTCCGCGACGAGTATGGCGATTCCTCCGCCGTCATGGCCTATTTCTCGTCGCACCCGTCGCTCTCGGGCCGAGCCGAACGGGCGGAAGGCGCGAACACCGTCGGCGAAACCTTCAACCCGGTCCTGAGCGACCGCGACTGGGTGGCCCTACAAAGCATCTGCGACGCCCGCGACTAAAGCGTCTCCGACCTCGAACGCACAGTGGACGGCTGTCATTGCCGCGCTCGACCCGGCGATGACGGCATCGGCGCGGGCAGATCGGGTTCGGGTGTCGCGATCGCCGCAATCGAGCACCGGGGTGCGCCCCCCAAGGCGCATCAACGCCACCCCTTCAAACTGACAGCGATCGGAACGCCACGCGAGCGGAAAGCGGCCCACATGGCTCCGCCTCACCTTCCGCCATAAGCTGCAGAAGCGTCGCCAGCACATTGCGCGCCGCCGCGGGCAGAAGCGCCGGCGGCGTGTCGGTGTAGAGCCGCCGCGCCAGGGATACCGCATCGGCGGGCTCATCGGCGAGCGCCGCGACGAGTGCGCTCCTCCGCACCTCCCGATGGGCGATTTGCTCGCGGAGGAGCCTTGCAGGATCCTCCACGACAGGCCCATGCCCCGGCAGGAACCTCACTGGCGGCTCGTCCGTGATGTCGGCGACCAACGCCCGCAGCCGACCCAGGGTCGCGACCTGCGCCGCCATATCCCCCTCGGGCGGCGAGACGAGCGTCGTCGACCAACCCATGACCGCATCGCCCGTAAGGACGATGCCCTGCCCCACAAGCCTGAAGGATAAGTGGTTCGAGAGATGCCCAGGCGTGTGCAGCGCCTCGATCTCGATGGGGCCCACGCCAATGCGCTCCCCATCCGCAACCTCCCTGTCCGGCGCGAAACCCGCATCCGCCCCCTCGCCCCCGCCAAGATCGCCGCCTGCTGCCGCAAGCCGGCGCATCTGCGCGCTCATGCCCGCGCCATGAGGACCGAAGGCCAGGACCGGCGCGCCATGCGCCTCGGCGAAGGGACGCGCGCCGGGGCTGTGATCGGCATGGCTGTGCGTGACGAGCACGGCATCGAGCGTGGCCCCGCCCAGGACCGCCGCGAGCGCGGCCAGATGCTCGCGATGGCTCGGCCCCGGATCGATCACTGCCGCCCGGCCATCCGCCACCACGACATAGCTCTGCGTGCCGTCATGCGTCATGGGCGAGGGGTTCGGCGCCGTCACCCGCCAGACCCCCGGCGCCAGCCCCACCGGCTGGCCGTATCGCGCCGCTGCCATCGCTGGAACCGCCCCGCGTCGCCCTTGCTTCGTCCTGCGGGCTTGCCGAGCGGCGCGCGCGCATCCTATGGGCTCACCATGCAAGCGCTCACCACCCGTCTCAAGCGCTCTCTGCCGCGCAGCCTGTTCGGCCGCGCCGTCCTCATCCTGGTGCTGCCCGTCCTCCTCCTGCAGGGGGTCGTGACCATGGTCCTCGTCACCCGTCACCACGACAGCGTGACGGTTCAGATGACGACCGGCGTCGCCCGCGAGATCGACTATCTCGTGCAAGAGATCGAGCAGACCTCAACGCTCGGAGGGGCGCAGCGCCTGCTGGCGAGCGTTGGTCCACCGCTCCGCATCGATTTCAGGCTGGACCCGGGTGCCATCGGCCTGCCGCCTCCCACAGAGCTCGATTACTGGGATCTGACGGGACGGGTGATCGCGGAGACACTGACATCGGGCCTCGGCCGTCCGGTCTCCCTCGACCTCGATAGCAGCTCCAAAAGCGTGGAGGTGCGGGTGCTGACATCGAAGGGCGTGCTGACAGCATCGGTGCCCCGCCGGCAGATGAACCCGGCCAATCCCCATCAGCTCGTCGTCGTCACGACGCTTGTCGCCCTCGGCCTCGTGACCGTCGCAGTGGTCTTCCTCAGAAATCAGGTACGCCCCATCCGCGAGCTCGCTCAAGTGGCCCAGGCCTTCGGGCGGGGTCGCAACGAAGCGTTCCGCCCCTCGGGCGCCGAGGAAGTCCGGCGGGCAGGCCACGCCTTCCTCGACATGCGCGCGCGGCTTGAGCGTCAGATGCAAAGCCGCACGGCCATGCTCTCGGGCGTGAGCCACGATCTGCGTACCCCCCTCACCCGCATGAAGCTCGGCCTCGCGATGCTGAGCGACGAGGCGGAGGCGGGCGAGCTCAGCCGCGAAGTCACCGAAATGGAGCGGATGCTGGAGAGCTTCCTGGCCTTCGCGCGCGGCGAGGCGAGCGAAGAGCCCGCGGCGAGCGATCTGACAGCGCTGCTTGAGGATGTCGCGGGCGAAACCCGCCCCCTCGGCGCTCGGCTCAGCATCGAGACCGATCTCGAGCCTTCCGCCAACCCGATCGTCACCGTCCGACGCAACGCCCTGAAACGCGCGGTGGTGAACCTCGTGGAGAACGCCAGGCGCTATGGCGGCGCCACCGTCCTCACGCTGCGACTGACGCGCCGCACCGCCGAGTTCGTGGTCGAGGACGACGGGCCCGGGATCCCCGAGGATCGGCGGGACGAGATGATGCGCCCGTTCACACGGCTCGATCCCGCGCGCGGCCAGGACGCAGGCGGCGGCACCGGCCTCGGCCTCTCCATCGCGCTCGAGGTCGCGCGCGGCCATGGCGGGGGCCTCGCCCTCGATACGAGCCCGCGGCTCGGCGGCCTGCGCGCCGTCCTCCGTATCCCCCGCTAGAGCGCGAGCCGAGCTGATTGAATCGGATTGGGATTCCCATTGAGCGCGGGGTCTGATTCAAACTGTCTGCCGGACGAGGAGGCCGGCAGACATGTCGAAAGCCCTTTCCCTCGATCTCCGTATCCGTGTTCTTGGCG
>JBCCDG010000117.1:0-12955 GCA_039030915.1 Pseudomonadota bacterium
CTGAGACCGTGACGGGGGCAGGCCAGCCGGCCTGCCCCTTCCACCTCGATTGCCGGGGCGGCAGGCATGCCGTCCCGCCACTCAGGCTATCCGGCGCGGGGAGACATGATGGCTGAGAGCGCGACAGTCCCGAATACGGGCGGCGCCGCGGCAGGCTCGACAGGGCTGGTGCGCGGCTTCGGCTGGTTGATGCTGGCCTTGCTGACGGTCTTTCTACTGAATTCCATCCTGACCTTCTGGCTTGAATTTCCGGGCGTCGGCGCGCTCTTGGCGGGAGAGCTCGAAGAGGGCGCGATGCCGCTCTCGATCGTGCAGCTGCTGATCTACCTCGCGGCGCCGGCCTGGGCCTTCTGGCATGTGAGCCGGACATCGGGCACGACGCTGCGCGCCGATGCGCTGCGGGTTGCCAACGCCAATGCCTTCCTGGTCCGCGCGGCCTTCTGGGTCGTCTTCCTCGTCGGGCTGGGCGACGCAATCCTGTCGTTCCTGCGCGTCGAGGGCATGCTGGAGATGTATGTGGGCCCGGAGATGGCGGGCGATCTTGGCCGCTCGGCCTATCGCGGGCTCTACTTCCACACGCCACTCATCCTGATCGGGATCCTGCTGGCCTGCGTGACGCGCACGCTCGGCTTCACCTGGCTCGCGCTGCTGGTGGTGGTGGCCGAGCTTCTGATCGTCGTCTGCCGCTTCGTCTTCTCCTACGAGCAGGCGTTCATGGCCGACCTCGTGCGCTTCTGGTACGGCGCGCTCTTCCTCTTCGCCTCGGCCTACACGCTTTTCGAGGACGGGCATGTGCGCGTCGATCTCTTCTATGCGGGGATGTCGCAGAGGGGGCAGGGGCTGGTGAACAGCTGGGGCTCGATCCTCCTCGGCATGTCGGTGTGCTGGACGATCCTGATCTTCGGCTTTGCCTCGGCCAATGCGGTGATCGTGAGCCCCATCCTGGTCTTCGAGGTCACGCAGGCGGGCTTCGGAATGTACGTGAAGTACTTCATGGCCGGCTTCCTCGGCGTCTTCGCGACAACGATGCTGATCCAGTTCGTCTCCCAGCTCTTCGACGCGGTGGCGGACAGGCGCGGCGAGCCCGGGCATCGCGAGAGCCACGCAGAACCGCTGTGATCCAACGGGCCGTGCCTTCGGGTGCGGCCCGGGCGTGCTGAACAATAACGACAACGAACAGGGCGGCGTCCCATGGAACTCTACTTCCTTCTCCTCCTCGTGGTCATCATGGCCATCGCGCTCGGCTCGGGCTATCCGGTGGCCTTCGCGCTGCCGGGCGCGGCCATCATCACGATCGCGGCCGCGGCGGGGTCGGGATACCTCTTCGCGGGAGACACGGACGCCTATTTCGCCTCCGGCGGGCCATCGCAATGGCTCTCGGCGGGCGTGACGAACCTTCGAGGGGTCTATTGGGAGCCCGACCGAGACACCCTGATCGCCATTCCGCTCTTCATCTTCATGGGCATCATGCTCCAGCGCTCGAAGATTGCGGAGGATCTGCTGGTCACGATGGCGCAGCTCTTCGGGCCGGTGCCGGGCGGCCTCGGCATCTCGGTGGTCTTCGTGGGCGCGCTGCTGGCGGCCACCACAGGCATCGTCGGTGCGACAGTGGTGGCGATGGGCCTCATCTCGCTGCCGGCCATGATGCGGCAGGGCTATTCCAACCCGCTCGCCACTGGCACCATCGCCGCCTCGGGCACGCTGGGGCAGATCATCCCGCCCTCGATCGTGCTCATCATCCTCGCCGACCAGCTGGCGAGCGCGGTGGACCAGGCGGACACGGCGCGCAAGGAGCTCTACCGCGAAGCGACGGGCGAGATCGTGATGCCGTCGGAATACGGCGTCGTCTCCACTTCCGCGGGCGACATGTTCCTCGGCGCGCTGGTGCCGGGCCTGCTGCTGGTGGGTCTCTACATCGCGTTCATTCTGGCCTTCGCGCTCATCCGCCCGAAGCTCGCGCCGCCGGTGCCCTATGACGGCAAGTACGATGCGCGCTTTGCAGGCAAGGTGGCGCTGGCGCTGGTGCCGCCGCTCCTCCTGATCTTCCTCGTCCTCGGCTCGATCATCGGCGGTATCGCGACGGTGAACCAGGCCGGCGCCATCGGGGCCATGGGCGCGATGATCATGGCGGGCTACCGCCTGCACAAGGGCGGGCCGCTGACCTTCGTGCCGGCGATCATGTCGGTGATCGGTCTCGCCATCGTCGGCTACGTGCTGGCCAACTACGACACCAACGTGAAGGCCATCGACACCCCGGAGGACGTGACCGGCATCACGCTCGCCGTGATCGGCGTGAGCATCACGATGGTCGGCCTCCTGTGGTCGGGCTGGCGGGCCTACACCAACGACGACACGCTGCAGGGCGTGATGGTCGAGACGGCGAAGACGACCTCGCTGGTCTTCATCATTCTGCTTGGCGCCGCAATGCTGACCGCGGCCTTCCGGGCCTTCGGTGGTGAGGAGATGGTGAAACATTTCCTCGAAGGGCTGCCGGGCGGCTTCTGGACCAAGTTCGTCATCGTCATGCTGGTGATCTTCGTCCTCGGCTTCTTCCTCGACTTCATCGAGATCGCCGTCGTGGTGGTGCCCATCGTCTCGCCGATCCTGCTGTCCGATCCGCAGGCGAACGTCACTGCGGTGTGGCTGGGCGTGATGATCGGCCTCAACATCCAGACGTCGTTCCTGACGCCACCCTTCGGCTTCGCGCTCTTCTATCTGCGGGGCGTGGCGCCAGCGGCGGTGCGCACGATCCAGATGTACAAGGGCGTCATCGCCTTCATCGGATTGCAGCTCCTCGCGCTCATCATCGTCGGCTACAATCCGAGCCTGGTGAACTATCTGCCCACGCGTTCCTCGCTGACGGCCGAGACGGCGCCGCCGCCGCTGAACCCGACGCTCCAGTACTGCATGGAGAATTACGTCTACGAGGAATTCGCGGAGAACCGGTCGGAGCTGGAGGCGGCGATCAGCCAGATGGAGGGCGTGGACCTCTCCTACCTGCCGGAGGATCTGCGCGAGGAGTTTGAGGAAGGGCTTGAAAGCGCGCGGGAGAGCTTCGTCCTGATGGACGAGATCAAGGCGATCGAGCAGCGGCTGGCGGACGGGGCCGGGGACTATCGCCCCGCGCACACCATCGTCCGTGCGCTGCAGCGCGATGCCCGCCAGATCGACGCCCGGCTCGACTATCTGCGTCAGCGGATCAACTTCGCGCAGGGCAACGAGGAGGTCATCGCCAAGGCCGAGGCGGAGATCGCGGAGATCGAGGGGGACAAGGAAGCGCTGCTGTCCCAGATCCCGGACGACTGGGAGACGGTGCAGGCCGCGTATGTCTCGATCACCAAGGACGACCGGAACGCGCGCAACGCTTATCGCCGCGCGGTCGACGCCGCCTACGAGCCGGTGATGGAGCTGCGGGCGATCCTGGCGGATACCGACGCGCTTCTGGCGCTGGAGGAGCCGCTGCGGGCGCTCGAGGCCGAGTGGCGCAACTTCCAGGACGATGCGGCGAAGGAGCGCTTTGCCCCGGTCGAGCAGATGATCGGCGATGTGGAGGGCGCGGGCGACATCCGCTCCGGCATCTCGGGCGCGCGGCGCGACATCGACGACGATACGCCCGACTACGAGGATGCGGCGGAGGAGTTCGCGGAGGGCATGGAGGCGTTCGAGGTCGAGAAGGCCTGGCGTCTCCGGGCGCGGGAGGCGGATCTCGCCGATGCCCTGGCGGCCTATGACGCGGCGATCCAGGACACCATCGGGCTTCGCCAGCAGCCGCGGCTGCCGCGCGAGCAGGCGCTCTACGTCGCGGCCTGCAGCGCGACGCACCGGGACCTCTCGCTCAACTTCTGAGCCTGGCCGTCCCGCAGCGATGACCGCCCCGCCCGGGAGATCGGGCGGGGCGTTTTCGTTCGCGGGCTGCCCCGGGTTGGCGGGTCGAGCCCGGCAGTGACGGCAGTGGGACGTCCCTGTCGGAGTATGACCTGACGGCCCGACGCCCGGCTTGTTTCTCTGAGAGAAATCATGTTTCCTGCAGTGAAAGTCGTTCGGAGGCGCGCATGTGCGGGATCGTCGGGCTCTTTCTCAAGGATCGCCGGCTCGAAGGTGATCTGGGCGCGATGCTGTCGGACATGCTGGTGACGATGACCGAGCGTGGGCCGGACAGCGCCGGGATCGCCGTCTACGCCTCCGAGGGCGAGCGTCGGAAGAAGCTGACGCTTCGAAGCGCGGCGCCGGAGGAGGATTTCCCGCGGCTGGAGGAGGTGCTGCGCGAGCGGCCCTCGACCCATGGCGCGACGGTCGAGCGGCGGGACACGCATGGCGTCCTGCGCTTTGCCGTCACCGCAGAGGCCGCGGTGCGCGAGGTGCTGCACGACGCATTCCCGGAGATCAGTGTGATGAGCGCGGGCGGCGCCATCGAGATCTACAAGGAGGTGGGCGCGCCGTCCGCCGTCTCAAAGCGCTTCGGGCTCGGCGGCATGCGGGGCAGTCACGGCATCGGGCATACGCGCATGGCGACCGAGAGCGCGGTTACGACGCTGGGGGCGCATCCCTTCTCGACCGGGCCGGACCAGTGCCTCGTCCACAACGGCTCGCTCTCGAACCACAACCGGCTGAGGCGCAGGCTGCAGGCGGGCGGGCACCGTTTCGACACGGAGAACGACAGCGAGGTGGCGGCCGCCTATCTCACGCGCCGCATGGGCGAGGGGCGCAATCTGGGCGAGGCGCTGGAGGACGGGCTGGATGAGCTTGACGGGTTCTACACCTTCGTCGTCGGCACGGCCACGGGCTTTGGCGTCCTGCGCGATCCCATCGCCTGCAAGCCCGCGGTGATGGCGGAGACGGGGCAGTACGTCGCCTTCGGCTCGGAGTATCGCGCGCTGGCGGTGCTGCCGGGGATCGGGAAGGCGCGGCTATGGGAGCCGGAGCCTGCGACCGTCTATTTCTGGGAGCACTGATGCAGCGGCTGGATCTATCGACAAGCCCGCTCCGGCAGGTGAACGCGGCCCTTCAGGCAGCCCGCGGAGCGGCGGCCTTCGAAGTGGCGAACCCGGGCGGGCGGCATGCCATCGCCGTGGGGCTGACCGCGCCCGTCGAGGTGAAGGTAGCGGGACCGGCGGGCTATTACTGCGCGGGGATGAACAGTCTGGCGACCGTGCGCATCGCCGGCAATGCGGGGCCGGGCGTGGCGGAGAACATGATGTCCGGCACCGTGATCGTGGAGGGCGATGCCAGCCAGTATGCGGGCGCCACCGGGCGCGGTGGCCTGCTGCTCATCCGGGGCAACGCCTCCTCCCGCTGCGGGATCTCGATGAAGGGCATCGACATCGTGGTGGGCGGGCGCATCGGCCATATGGGTGCCTTCATGGGGCAGGCCGGGCGGCTGGTCGTCTGCGGCGATGCGGGCGATGCGCTGGGCGATAGCCTTTACGAAGCGGAGATCTTCGTGGGCGGGAAGGTCGGGAGCCTCGGCGCCGATTGCGAGGAGAAGGAGATGGATGCCGCGTCGCTGCGCTGGCTGACGGGGCAGCTCGAGACGTGCTTCATGGATGCGGACCCCACCCGCTTCCGCCGCTTCGGCTCGGCCCGGCGGCTTTACAACTTCGAGCCCGACGATGCGTATTGAGGCCCGCCATGGATGACACACCCCTCAAGCTCGGCGAGCGAGAGCCGCCCCGGACGATGCCGCGCTACTCCGCGACGTTCACGCCGGAGGTGAATGCGGAGATCCGGCGCGCGGCGGCGACCGGGATCTACGACATCCGGGGCGGGGGCGCGAAGCGGTCGGTGCCGCATTTCGACGATCTCCTGTTCCTCGGCGCGTCGATGTCGCGTTACCCGCTGGAGGGGTATCGGGAGGCCTGCAACACGGGCGTGACGCTGGGCACGCGCCATGCCTCGAAGCCGCTCGAGCTCAAGATCCCCGTCACCATCGCAGGCATGAGCTTCGGCGCGCTGTCGGGCCAGGCCAAGGAGGCGCTGGGCCGGGGGGCGACGCTGGCGGGGACGTCCACGACCACCGGCGACGGGGGCATGACGGAGGAGGAGCGAGGGCATTCGGCGCTTCTCGTCTACCAGCTCCTGCCGAGCCGCTACGGCATGAACCCGCGCGATCTCCGCCGTGCGGACGCCATCGAGGTGGTGGTGGGACAGGGCGCCAAGCCCGGCGGCGGCGGCATGCTGATGGGCCAGAAGATCGACGACCGGGTTGCGGAGATGCGAACGCTCCCGCCGGGGATCGACCAGCGCTCCGCTTGCCGGCACCCGGACTGGACCGGGCCTGACGACCTCGAGATCAAGATCCTGGAGCTGCGCGAGATCACCGGCTGGGAGAAGCCGATCTTCGTGAAGGTAGGCGGTGCGCGGCCCTATTACGACACGGCGCTGGCGGTGAAGGCGGGCGCGGACGTCGTGGTGCTTGACGGCATGCAGGGCGGCACGGCCGCGACGCAGGACGTGTTCATCGAGCATGTGGGCCAACCGACGCTCGCCTGCATCCGCCCCGCCGTGCGCGCGCTGGAGGAGCTGGGCGTGCACCGCGCGGTGCAGCTCTTCGTCTCCGGCGGGGTCCGGAACGGGGCTGACATGGCCAAGGCGCTGGCGCTGGGCGCGGATGCGGTGAGCATCGGGACGGCTGCGCTGATCGCACTCGGCGACAACGACCCGAGATGGGAGGAGGACTACCGCGCCCTCGGCACGACGGCGGGCGCCTATGACGACTGGCACGAGGGGCGGGACCCGGCGGGGATCACCACGCAGGACCCCGCACTGGCCGCGAGGCTTGACCCCGTGCTGGGCGGGCGACGCCTGCACAACTTCCTGAAGGTCATGACGCTCGAGGCGCAGACCATCGCGCGCGCCTGCGGCAAGAACGATGTAAGGAACCTCGAGCCCGAGGACCTCTGCGCCCTAACGGTCGAGGCCGCCGCCATGGCGCAGGTCCCGCTCGCGGGCACGGACTGGATACCGGGCCGGAACGGCTACTGAAGGGGGATGGGATGTCCGCAAGCCTGAGCGAGTTCGCTGCCGAGAACAACGTCAAGTACTTCCTGGTGTCGTTCACCGACCTCTTCGGCGTGCAGCGCTCGAAGCTCGTGCCGACGCAGGCCATCGGGATGATGCAGGAGGAGGGCGCGGGCTTTGCCGGCTTTGCCGCGCATCTCGACATGAGCCCGGCGCACCCGGACATGCTGGCGCTGGCGGACCCGCATTCCGTGATCCAGCTGCCGTGGAAGCCCGAAGTCGCCTGGGTGGCGGCGGACTGCATGATGGACGGCATCGAGGTGGCGCAGGCGCCGCGCAACGTGCTGCGCCGTCAGGTGCTGGCCGCGAAAAGCGTGGGCATGCGGGTGAAATCGGGCGTGGAGGCGGAGTTCTTCCTCCTCAACCCCAACGGCACGGAGATCAGCGACCCGCACGACACGCAGGCCAAGCCCTGCTACGATCAGCAGGCCGTGATGCGCCGCTATGACGTGATCGCCGAGATCTCGGACGCGATGCTGCATCTCGGCTGGCTGCCCTATCAGAACGACCATGAGGACGCGAACGGGCAGTTCGAGATGAACTGGGAGTTCGACGATGCGCTGGCGACGGCCGACAAGCATTCGTTCTTCAAGTTCATGGTGAAGTCGATCGCCGAGAAGCACGGGCTGCGCGCGACCTTCATGCCCAAGCCCATCGAGCGGCTGACCGGCAATGGCTGCCATGTGCATGTCAGCGTCTGGGACCCGGCGGGCAAGACGAACATGTTCGAGGACGAGGGCAAGGAGCTGGGTCTCGCGACGCAGGGACGGCACTTCCTCGGCGGGATCATGGCGCATGCAGAAGCACTGACCGCGCTCACCAATCCGACCGTCAACAGCTACAAGCGGATCAACGCGCCGGTAACGCATTCGGGCGCGACCTGGGCGCCCAATACCGTCACGTGGTCGGGCAACAACCGGACCCATATGGTCCGCGTGCCGGGGCCGGGGCGGTTCGAGCTGCGCCTCGCCGATGGCGCGGCGAACCCGTATCTCCTGCAGGCGGCGATCATCGCGGCGGGGCTGTCGGGGCTCATCAACAAGTCCGACCCGGGGCCGAAGTCGGATTTCGACATGTACGCCGATGCGGCCTTCGTGCCCGATGCGCGGCGGCTGCCGCTCAACCTCCTGGACGCGCTGCGCGCCTTCGATGCGGACAAGGAACTGAAGGAGGCGCTGGGGGAGAGCTTCGCGGGGGCCTATGTGAAGCTCAAGACGCAGGAATGGCACGCCTACATGGCGCATTTCTCCGACTGGGAGCGGGCCCACACGCTGGACATATGAGACGGCGATGTCCGCGCGACTGAACCAGGACCCGCACCGGCCGGCCGAGGCGGGGAGCGAGGTGCTGGAGCTGGCCATCGGGCGGCAGGTGCGCAGCCTGCGGGGCCAGGCGGGGCTGGGGCTCGGCGCGCTGGCGGAGGCCGCGGGCGTCAGTGCCGGCATGCTCTCGAAGATCGAGAACGGCCTCATCTCCCCGTCGCTGGCAACGCTCCAGTCACTCAGCCGGGCGCTCTCCGTGCCGATCACGGCGTTCTTCCATCGCTTCGAGGAGGCGCGGCGCGCAGTCCATGTGAAGGCGGGCGAGGGGTTGAGCGTCGAGCGGGTGGGGAGCCGGGCGGGGCATCAGTACAGCCTGCTCGGCCATCTCGCAGGCTCGGGCGCGGGCGTGGTGACGGAGCCCTATCTCATCACCCTTTCGGACCGGTCGGACATCTTCCCGACCTTCCGCCATGACGGGGTCGAGTTCCTCTACATGCTCGAGGGAGAGCTCGGCTATCGCCATGCCGAGACGGTCTATCGCCTCGGGCCGGGAGACGCGCTCTTCTTCGAGGCAGACGCGCCGCATGGGCCGGAGGAGCTGATCCGGCTGCCGGCCCGCTTTCTCTCCGTCATCAGCTACGCCCAGCCCTCCTGAAACGCCCGGTCGCGAACGTGTCGAGCCGCCGGTATGCGGCGCCTTAGCGCGCGGTGGACATGGCGGTGCGATGCATTGCGACAGAGGGGCGTGGAGCGGGTGCGGGCGCGCTGCGGCGTTTGACTCAGGCGTGCAAAACGGTTGAAATAGGAAAGAGAACGAACATTCAAGACCTTCGCTTTTGCGCGTTCCTGTGCGAGAAGCGCGCATCGGTGGTCGATAAGAGAACAACGCAGAACCTCGTCGGAGAACGGGGTGCGGGGCCGGGAGGAAGCATGACACTGACCCTTGACGGGGTGAGCAGCGTTGTCGGTGCGTCAACGCATATCCATCCCACCGACCTCACGCTCGAACCCGGCACCATGAACGTGCTGCTCGGCCCGACGCTTGCGGGCAAGACCTCGCTCATGCGCATCATGGCGGGGCTGGACGTGCCGACGACGGGGCGCGTCGTGTGGCAGGGCGAGGACGTGACAGGCAGGCGGGTGCAGGACCGGGGCGTCGCCATGGTCTACCAGCAGTTCATCAACTACCCGTCCCTCAGCGTCTATGAGAACATCGCCTCGCCGCTGCGCCTCCAGGGCGTGGCGAAGGCGGAGATCGACCGGCGCGTGAAGGAGACAGCCGAGTTTATGCGCCTCGACGGGTTTCTCGACCGCAAGCCGCTGGAGCTTTCGGGCGGGCAGCAGCAGCGCTGTGCCATGGGCCGCGCGCTGGTGAAGGGCGCGGGGCTGGTGCTGCTGGACGAGCCGTTGGCCAATCTCGACTACAAGCTGCGCGAGGAGCTGCGGGCCGAGATCCCGAAGATCTTCGAGGAGTCGGGCAGCATCTTCGTCTACGCCACCACCGAGCCTGAGGAGGCGCTGCTGCTGGGCGGGCATTGCGCCACACTGTGGGAGGGGCGGGTCACGCAGTTCGGCCCGACCGTCGAGGTCTATCGCCAACCGGCGGATGCGACGACGGCGCGCGTCTTCTCCGACCCGCCGATGAACTTCCTTTCGATCTCGAAGAACGGCTCCAAGATGCTGTTCGGCGAGGGGCAGAGCGTGGCGGCTGCGGGCAAGCTCGCCGACATTCCTGACGGGCGGTATCGTGCCGGCTTCCGACCCAACCATCTGGGGCTGGAGCGACAGTCGGCGGAGAGCCTCGAGTTCCGGGGCGACGTGGCGGTGACCGAGATCACGGGTTCGGAGAGCTTTATCCATGTGGACCATGGCGAGGACCGGTGGGTCGCGCTGGTCCACGGCGTGCGGCATCTGGAGATCGGGTCGGAGCACGGCTTCTTCGTGAACCCCGAGCACATCTACATCTTCGCCGAGGATGGCCCGCTCGTGGCCCCCGCGGCCTACGCCGTCGCGGCCTGAGGAGGGACCCATGGCCCGCATCACGCTCGAGAACCTCGCCCACAGCTACAGCGCCAGGCCCAAGGGGGAGGCGGACTATCAGCTGAAGCGCATGAACCATGTCTGGCAGGACGGGGACGCCTATGCGCTGCTCGGCCCGTCGGGCTGCGGGAAGTCGACGCTCCTCAACATCATCTCGGGGCTGCTGGAACCCTCCGAGGGCCGTATCCTCTTCGGGGACAAGGATGTCACCCACGCGACGACGGCGGAGCGGAACATCGCGCAGGTGTTCCAGTTCCCCGTCGTCTACGACACGATGACGATCCGCGAGAACCTTGCCTTCCCGCTCAAGAACCGGGGTGAGGATGCGGCCTATGTAACGCGCCGGGTGCAGGAAATCGCGGAGATGATCGGCTTCGGCGGTCAGCTCGACAAGAAGTGCAAAGGGCTGACGGCGGACGCGAAGCAGAAGATCAGCCTCGGGCGCGGCATGGTGCGAGAGGATGTGAGCGCGATCCTCTTCGACGAGCCGCTGACGGTGATCGATCCGCATATGAAGTGGGAGCTGAGGACACAGCTGAAGGCACTGCATCAGCAGTTCCGCCATACGATGATCTACGTGACCCACGACCAGACCGAGGCGCTGACCTTCGCGGACAAGGTCGTGGTGATGTATGACGGCCGCGTGGTCCAGATCGGCACGCCCGAGGAGCTCTTCGAGCGGCCGGCGCACACCTTCGTCGGCTACTTCATCGGCTCGCCCGGCATGAACGTGCTGCCCGCCGAGATCGAGGGCAACCGCGCGATGGTGCATGGGACGGAGATCGCGCTGCCGAAGGGCTATGCGCCGGAGGGCTCGAAGATCGAGCTCGGCGTGCGGCCGGAGTTCGCGCGGCTCACATCCGATCAGTCCAACAGCCTGCCGGTGCGCATCCGGCGCGTCGAGGATGTGGGGCGCCACAAGATCGTCCGCGCCGAATGCTTCGGTCGCGAGATCAACATCCTCGCGCCAGAAGGTGCGGCCATCGGTGCGCACGAGACCCGCGTCGCCTTCGATGCCAAGGGCATCAACGTCTATGCCGACGACTGGCGCGTGGCCCCAGATGAGCAGACGGAGGCCGCGTGATGGATAAGACCTGGAACAACCGCGCCTGGTTCCTCGTGCTGCCGGTGCTGGTGATCGTCGCCTTCTCGGCCGTAATCCCGCTGATGACGGTCGTGAACTACTCGGTGCAGGATGCCTTCGGCGGGCAGTTCTTCCCGCTGGAAAACCCCTTCGAGTGGTTCCAGCAGGTGCTAGCCTCGGAGCGGCTGCATGACGCATTGGCCCGGCAGATCTTCTTTACCGTCACGATCCTGCTGATCGAGATCCCGCTCGGGGTCTTCATTGCGCTCAACATGCCGAAAAAGGGGATCTGGGCCACCGTCTGCTGGTGCTGGTCGCGCTGCCGCTGCTGATCCCGTGGAACGTGGTCGGCACGATCTGGCGCATCTTCGCGCGTGAGGATATCGGGCTGCTGGGTGCCGCGGTGAACGGCATGGGCATTCCCTACAACTACGCGCAGGACACGGTCTCGGCCTGGATCACCATCATCGTCATGGATGTCTGGCACTGGACGTCGCTGGTGGTGCTGCTGGCCTATGCGGGGCTTCAGTCCATTCCAAACGCCTACTACCAGGCGGCGCGGATCGACCAGGCGAGCCGGTGGAAGGTGTTCCGCTATATCGAACTGCCAAAGATGATGGGGGTGCTGACCATCGCGATCCTCCTGCGCTTCATGGACAGCTTCAAGATCTATACCGAGATCCTCGTCGTGACCGGGGGCGGTCCGGGCAACTCCACCACCCTCCTCTCCATCGACCTCGTGAAACAGGCGCTGGGGCAGTTCGACCTCGGGCCCGCAGGCGCGTTCTCGATCATCTACTTCCTGATCATTCTGTTGGTGAGCTGGGTGTTCTTCACGGTCATGACGAACCTCGACAAGAAGGAGGGCCCGTAATGGCCGATGCGACGGCGACGACGGCGCGCAGCAGGGGTTTCTCCTTCCCGGTGGTGAACCGCTCGGCGGTGGTGATGACGCTCTACATCCTCTTCCTGCTGCTGCCGATCTACTGGCTGCTGATGATGAGCCTGAAGACGAACGAGGAGATCCTGTCCTCCTTCACGCTCTGGCCGAACGAGATCACCTTCCGGAACTACGTGGAGATCTTCACCAACCCCGCCTGGTACTGGGGGTATATCAACACGATCATCTATGTGGTGATGAACACGGTGATCTCCGTCGCCGTGGCGCTGCCGGCGGCCTATGCCTTCAGCCGGTACAACTTCCTCGGCGACAAGCACCTGTTCTTCTGGCTGCTGACCAACCGGATGGCGCCGCCCGCTGTCTTTGCGCTGCCGTTCTTCCAGCTCTACTCGGCCGTGAACCTCTTCGACACGCATATCGCCGTGGCGCTGGCGCACTGCCTCTTCAACGTGCCGCTGGCGGTGTGGATCCTAGAGGGGTTCATGCGGGGCGTGCCGAAGGAGATCGACGAGACGGCGTATATCGACGGCTACTCCTTCGGCCGGTTCTTCACGCGCATCTTCATGCCGCTCATTGCGAGCGGGATCGGCGTGGCCGCCTTCTTCTGCTTCATGTTCTCCTGGGTCGAGCTCCTGCTCTCCTCCCAGCTCA
>JBCCDG010000118.1:0-12594 GCA_039030915.1 Pseudomonadota bacterium
CAGCCCTCGCCAGCGTCCCAGACGGGCTTGACGCCCCGGTGCGCCACGAGATGGATGACCGGGGACCAGCCGCCGCTCGTGCCGACGCAGTCGGCGCGGAGCACCCGCTCGCGCTCGGTGACCATGGTCCCCGCCTCACCGCCCTCGACGGCGCGTCCGATGGCGAGGCCCTCCACCTTTGCGGCACCCTCGACCTCCACCGGGACAGTGCCGAGCCGCACCTCGGCACCCGCAGCCTCGGCCGCGGCCATGCATGCCTCGGTCGCGGGGCCGGGCTTCTCGCGCGCATCGAGTACCACGGCCTCGATCCCTGCCGATGCGAGCCTCGCCGCCGCCGCATAACCGCTGTCGTTGGTCGTTGCGATCACGGCGCGACTGCCGGGGCCCACACCCCAGCGCGCGGCATAGCGTTCCATGGCCCCCGCCAGCATCACGCCCGGCCGGTCATTGTTGCCGAAGGCGATCGGTCGCTCGATAGCACCGGTCGCCAGGACCACCCGCCCCGGACGGACGATACGGAGGGCGGCGCGAGGCAATGCCGGATCCGCATCCGGCAGGTGCTCAGCCAACCGCTCATAGAGGCCGACGACATTGGTGTCGTAGAGCCCGAATGCCGTGGTCCGCGTGAGCACGCGCACACCCCCGAGCGCCGCGGCGCGCCCCGCGATCCAGGCGTCTGCGTCCTCGCCCTCCACCGTCTCGCCCGTGCCGACAAGCCGGCCGCCGAGCGCGAAGTCCTGCTCCACGAGCATGACGTCGAGCCCGCGCCCCGCGGCCTCCGCCGCAGCGGCAAGCCCGGAGGGCCCGGCGCCGACCACCAGTACGTCGCAGAAGTCGTGAACGACATCGTAGACATCGGCGTCCGACACGCTGTCCTCGGGCGTGGCCGCCCGGCCCATTCCCGCAGCCCGGCGGATCAGCTTCTCGAACTGCATCCACTCCCAGGTGCCGCGCCCGGTGATGCCGAAGAAGGTCTTGTAGTAGAACCCGGCGGAGAAGAACCGGCCCATGAGGTCGTTGACCCGGCCGAGATCGAAACGCACGGAGGGCCAGGCATTCTGTCCCGTAGCCTCCAGCCCCTCGAAGAGCTCAACGGCCGGCGCCTTCGCGTTGGGTTCCCGCCTCGCCCCCCGGCCGAGCGTCACCAGCGCGCCGGTCTCCTCCGGCCCCGCCGTCATCACGCCGCGCGGCCGGTGGTACTTGAAACCGCGCGCTACCGGCCCGAGACCGTTGGCGAGCATGGCGGAGCCGAGCGTATCCCCCGCGAGCCCGGTGTACCGCGTCCCATCCCAGGTAAAGCTCAGCGGGCGGGTCCGGTCGACGACCCCGCCGTCGCGCAGGCGATAACCGCTCATTCCGCCGCCTCGCCGGGCAGCGCCTCACCGGCCTCCCCGGCCATTGCCTCCGCTATCCCGGGGGTAGCGTAACGGATCGACAGGATCTCATGCGTGCCCGTGTCCCGCTCTATCACCAGCCAGCAGCGGCAGCCCATCACGTGCTGCCAGAGCTCGGGCACCACGCCGCGCGGGTTCTCACGCATGAAGATCGCCTCGCACCACGCCTCCTGCGGCGCGTCGAGCGGTGGATGATGCACCCGCGCGTCGCCTTCATAGGAGAACTCGTCATGGTCGCGGGGCCCGCAGAAGGGGCAGGCTATGCGCATCATTTCGCGCTCTCCTCATTCCGTGCGTAGCGCAGCCCACCGAGGGCCGGGCGGAAGCCGACGGTCAGCCAGAAGGCCCGCGCCGCCCGCGTCCGCACATCCAGACGCACGTCCTTGGACCGCGGCAGATGATCGAGCAGGAGGTACGCGAAGGCCCGGCCCATGCCCTGGCGTCGAAGCTCCGGCCGGATGACGAAGTGGCGGACATAGACACTCTGCGGCCCGACCCGCCAGAGCGCGTAGCCCGCGGTCATCCGTCCCAGTCGCGCAACGGCGATCGCGTAGCCCGAGCGCCTCAGCGCCGCGATGCTCTCTCGCGCCGCCGTGGCGGTCAGCTGAAAGCCGTTCTCGCCATGCAGGTCGTGGTTGAGCCAGGCGAGCATCGCCCGGTCCGCCGACACCGGCAGCTCGAGCCGGAGATCCTGCACGCTCAGTGCCATTTGAAGACCGGCCCGTGGCCGCTCTCGTCGATCTGGTAGCCCTCGCAATACCGCGCGAGGGTCAGCCCGGCCGCTGCTTCATGCGGCGTGTCCTTCGCGATCAGATGCGCGAAGACGTGCCCCGAGCCGGGCGTCGCCTTGAAGCCTCCATAGCACCAGCCGGCATTGAGGTAGAGCCCGGGGATGTCGGTCTGGGTGATGAAGGGCGAGCCGTCCGGCGTCATGTCCATCACGCCCGCCCATTGGCGCAGCAGGCGGACGCGCGCGAGCGCCGGCATGAGATTGACGCAGGCCTCCATCACATTGCGGTAGACCGGCAGATTCCCGCGCTGCGCGTAGCTCGGATACTTGTCGATATCCCCGCCGAAGACCATCCCGCCCTTGTCCGACTGGCTTATGTAGTAATGGGCGAAGGCACCGACGGTAACGACCTGGTCGAGGAACGGCTTGATCGGCTCGGAGACATAGGCTTGAAGCTTGTGCGTCTCGATCGGCAGCTTGCCCATGCCAGCGAGGCCGGCGACGAGGCTGGTGCTGCCCGCCACTGCAAGCCCGATCTTCTCCGCATGGATCTCGCCGCGGGAGGTCTCGACGCCTACTACGGCACCCGCGCGATGGATGAAGCCCTTCACCTCGCAGTTCTGGATGATGTCGACGCCGAGCGCCGCGGCTGCCCGCGCGAAGCCCCAGTTCACCGCGTCGTGGCGCGCCGTGCCCGCCCGCGGCTGCACCGCCGCGCCGAGGATCGGCCAGCGGCCGTCGAGCTCGAGCGCGGGCACATGGCGGCGGATCTTGTCCCGGTCCCACCACTCGCCGTCCGAGCCGGTCTGGCGCATCACGTTGTAGCGCCGCATGGCCGCGTCCATCTGGCCCGGCGTGCTGACCAGGGCAAGATGCGCGCGCTGGGAGAACATGACGTTGTAGTTGAGCTCATGGGAGAGATTCTCCCAGAGCGTCAGGGAGTGCTCGTAGAACTCCCGGTTGCCGGGAAGCATGTAATTGGAGCGCACGATGGTTGTGTTCCGCCCCGCATTGCCCCCGCCGATCCACCCCTTCTCGAGCACGGCGACGCGCCGCGCACCATGCTCCTTGGCGAGGTAGTAGGCGGTGGCGAGCCCATGACCGCCGCCGCCGACGACGATGATGTCATAGGCCACCTGAGGCTCGGCATTGGGCCAGGCCTCGCGCCAGTGCTTCTGGCCCGAGAGACCACCCCGGATCACTGAGAAGACGTTGTAGCGCTGTCGGCCCATCGCCTTTGTTCCCTGTCAGCCCGCGGGGCAGGGGCCCCGGCATCCGTTCGATCCTGCCACCGGCCGAGCGCGACCCGCAATGCTCGCGATCCTTCAGCCACCGCGTGCGATATGTCCCGGGTCTGACCCCTGGACCTTCTGGCATCGGCGCAGAAGGCGCAGCGCCGTCAGCCGCGCATCCGCTCCGCATTGGCGTCGAAAACGGGCGCGAACTGGCGGCGCGCCGGCAGCATCTCGCCGAGCACCTCGATCGCCCAGCCGTTGGCCTCGTTGGCGTGCTCTTTCGGCACATAGCCGAGCGCCATCGAGAGCCCGGCATGGTGCGCGAAGCCGCCGGACGTCACCCAGCCGACGACGCTGCCGTCATAGAAAATCGGCTCGTCGCCGATCACGTCAGCGTCGTGGGCCTCGACGGTGAAGCCGCACAGGCGAAGCTGACCCCCGCTCTCCCGTTCCGCAAGCGCGCCGGCCTTGCCAACGAAATCCGCATCCTTCTCGTAGGCGACGAAGCGGTCTAGCCCGGCCTCGAGCGGGCCGTAGATCGGACGGAACTCGCGCCCCCAGCCGCCCCAGTTCTTCTCGAGCCGCATCGCGTTGAGGGCGCGCAGGCCAAAATGCTTCATCCCGTGCGCGCTGCCCGCCTCGACCAGCCGATCGTAGACATGGCGCTGATATTCCGGCGCCATCCAGATCTCGTAGCCGAGATCACCGGTGAAGCTCACACGGCCGACGATGCAGGGGGCCAAGCCCACATCCATCCGGCGCACGGCCATGAAGCGGAAGCCGTCGCGGCTCACATTCTCATGGGTGACGGCCTCGAGCACCTCACGCGCCTTGGGCCCCGCGATGGAGAGCCCGCAGAGCCCGAGGCCCACGGGCTCGATGCTGACCGAGCCGTCGTCGGGCAGGAAGCGCTCGAACCAGCGGGTGTAGAACACCTCCGCACTGCCCGAGCCGGCCATCAGGAACTCGTCCTCGCCAAGGCAGGCGAGGGAGAGGTCGCCCTGCAGCTTCCCGTCCTCCTTCAGCATGGGCGCTAGGGTGAGCCGACCGGGCTGCGGAATACGGCAAGCGAGCACTCTGTCGAGGAAGGCGCGAGCGCCCGGGCCGCGGACAAAGAACTTCGAGAAGCCCGATATCTCCATGATCCCGACCCGCTCGCGCACCGCACGCACTTCCTCGCGCACATGCTCATGGTCGGTGGAACGGCGCCACGAGAAGCTGTCCTCCACCCCAGCGGGCGCGAACCAGAGCGGCGCCTCCAGGCCCCAACTGTCGCCCATCTGCGCGCCTTCGGCGAGAAGCTTGTCGTAGATCGGTGTGGTCTTGAGGCCGCGCGCCGCCGGCAGCTCCTCGTTCGGGTACTTGATCCGGAAGCGTCGGGAGTAATTCTCCCGCACCTTGGGATTGGTATAGGCCATCGTCGCCCAGTCCCCATAGCGCGCGACATCCATCGCGAAGACGTCGAAGCCCGGATCGCCGTCGATGATCCAGTTGGCGAGCGCCAGGCCGACGCCTCCGCCCTGGGAGAAGCCCGCCATCACCGCGCAGGCGGACCAGTAGCCCGGCAAACCACGGATCGGCCCGACCAGCGGGTTGCCGTCCGGCGCGAAGGTGAAGGGGCCATTGATGATTTGCTTGATCCCGGCGTTCTGGAAGGCCGGGAAGTGCCGGAAGCCGATCTCTAGCGAGGGTGCGATGCGATCGATATCGGGTTGCAGGAGCTCATGCCCGAACTCCCAGGGCGTCTCCTTCACGCTCCAGGGCACCCCGGCACGCTCATAGGTGCCCATCAGCATGCCGCCGCGCTCCTGGCGGAGATAGAGCTCGCCGTCGAAATCGACCGCGTGGATCACCTCCTTGCCCGTCTTCTCGTTGACCTCGGCCACCTCCGGCATGTCCTCCGTCAGGAGATACATGTGCTCCATGGCGAGCAGCGGCAGTTCGATGCCCACCATGCGGCCTACCTCACGCGCCCAGAGGCCGCCCGCGTTGACCACATGCTCGCACATCACGTCGCCCGCATCCGTGTGGACGCACCAGCCGCCCTCGGCGGTGCGTGTCATCCCCTCGACCTTCGTCTGCTGCTTGTACTGAGCGCCCAGCGCCCGTGCGGCCTTGGCATAGGCCCAGGTAACGCCCGAGGGATCGAGATGCCCCTCATAGGCCGTCCATACCCCGCCCACGAACTGCGCGGGGTCGATCAGCGGCATCAGCTCATGCGCTTCCTCGGGCGTCAGCATCTTCTGCTCGATGCCGAGATAGCGGCCCTTGGCGAACATCGACTTCATCCAGTCGAAGCGCTCCTCGGTGCTGGCCAGCATGACCCCGCCGGTCAGATGGAAGCCCGTGGCCTGACCCGAAAGCTCCTCGATCTCCTTGTAGAGGTCGATCGTGTAGCGCTGGAGCTTCGCGACGTTCGGGTCACCGTTGATCGTGTGGCAGCCGCCGGCGGCATGCCAGGTCGATCCGCTGGTCAGCTCCTTGCGCTCGAGGAGGAGCACGTCCGTCCAGCCCCGCTTCGCGAGGTGATAGAGCACCGAGCAGCCGACGACCCCGCCGCCGATCACCACCACGCGCGCCTGCATTGTCATCAGCCGATTCCTTCAATTGCCGGCGACATGAAACCCTCAACCGTCCGCCGCGCTCACTCCGTACGCGTCGGTTGCAGTCGGAAATGCGACAGGGTTGTGAAGCGTCACTGCCCGCCGCGCCGTTTGCGAAGTGTTAACCTATTGCACACACTGTCGGACCGTTGGGGGGAATGGCGTTGCGACGCAGGCGCGGGGCGCCTCGAATGCACCCAGAAATCGGCAAAAGCGGGCCTGCCTGCGGCCGCATTCCTACACCAATCTGACGTAATCGCGCCTCCGTTTCGGAGCGCCGCGGTCCCGTTGCGGACATGAGGAGTTGCCGATGACGTCGCTGCCAGCCTTCGCGCGCATGATGTTCCAGTCGCCGCTCGTCGGTACGGCGTCCTTTGTGCTCTCAGTGCCCTTCCTCGCGCCGCTCGCCCTCACACTCTATGTCGCGGGGATGCCAGAGGTGGCGCCCGTTCTTGCCGGCGCGAACGCGGCGGTCGACGGCTGGCTCCTGTGGCTCGCCGAAGCGCTCGGCGCCAAGCAGATCGAGACCCCCAGCTGGGTCGCACCTGTAAGCTGGCTGACGCTCGTCCCCGGCCTCATCATTTACGGCTACGCAGCACAGCGCCTGGCAATGCGCCTTGCCGGCACCGCACTCCGCCCGCGCAGCACCCGCCAGTTCCTGCGCAATTTCGGAGAGTGGACGCTGATCTTCGGGCTCCTGCAGGGTGTCGTCTTCCTGCTGATCCTTGCCGGTATCGTCGCGACCGCCGTCTCCGTCACCGAGATCTCGCGCTTCTTCGGCATCCATCGGCTACCCGCCATGCCGGTGCTGATGGCAGCGGAGTACACCGAGTTCGGCCGCGCCTTCTGGTCGGAGTACCAGTTCGTGCCGATGCTGGCGGTCGGCGCAATGGGGCTCTTCTTCGTCTTCGGCGGGCGGTACATGGCACTGACGGCCGCGTTTCTCGAGGGCAACCTCCTGAGCGGGCTCGGCGCCGGTGTGGCCAGCGGTTTCTGCTCGGCGATCTTCGGCTATCTTCTTTACGCCATGCTGGCAGGCGGGTTCTGGGGTTACAATCTGGCCGCAGCTGAGTTCGGCCTGCCCGTGTTAAGCATGACGATCGGCGGCGTTCTGCTCCTCCATCTCGCGCTCTTCTGGAACTGGATGTCCGCCGCTGCGGCCTTCGGTGCCCGGAGAGAGGTGGACCGCTGCCTCGAGGATATGGCCAACGGCATCCACGACGATGCGCTTGTCGTGAAGGGCGCGATGCGTGACGTCCCGCTCGATGCGGAGAACGACGTGCTCGCGCGGCAGCTGAAGGATTGGGAGGCACGCAACGCCGCCTGAATGCGCGGGGGCGAAGCGGCCCCAGGCCTTCGGGATCCAGCTGCGCGCGGCGTGGGTACGTGAAGCCATCGGCAAGGCGTGGAGGGAGCGCCTACTCCTCCCGCCCGTCCGCCAGCAGCTCTATATGCAGCGCCTCAGCTGCCGGATCGCCGCACTCCAGCGCAAAGACATAGGCGTGCGTGCGAAAGAATGCGGCCGCTTCCGCGTCTCCTCCAGCGGCCGCGCCCTCCGCCGCCTCACGGTAGAGTTTGACGAGCAGCGGGAGATCCCCCGCCCGGTGGGCCGCGATGAGCCGGGCATCGAGCCCTGCGCGCATAGTCGCGGAACCCTCGGTCTTCGGCAGCGCCATCATCCCGCGCACGACGCCGCGGCCACGGGACGGGCCAGTTCCGGTGCCGGCGAACCCGGGAAGAACATCGTCATGCGCCGCCCATCAGGCCGTGCCGAGCTGCGCGGCGATCCAGCGATGGAAGGCATGCGTCGGCCCGTCCATCGCCGGTGAGAAGCGCCCGCCGTCGAAACCTGCGGCATGCCGCCCGGCCTGCATGCCCTCGACAACAAAGATGTCCTCCTCGAAGACCTCCTTCCACATCGCCGCGTTCCTTGCCCGCATCACCTCGAAATCCGGTCCCGCGACGGCGGCATCGGGATACATGATCGCCACATGCTCATGCGTCGTCGCCACGCCCTTGGGCTCGAGCACAATGGCAAAGGCGTGGTCCTTGTGCACGCCGAGGAGGACGTTGGGGTAGAGCGCGATGTACTCTGCCCCCTCCTCCCATTTCCCGGCGAGCCCAGGGATCACCGGAAAGCGCTGCCCATCCACCGACAACATCGGCCGGTAGACCGTCGTGCCCTGCCCCGAAAACCCCGCTGCCTCGATGTGGTAGTGGTCCTCGAGACGGGAGTAGCTGTTGAGGCCCGGATGCACCCAGGGCAGGTGGTAGCTCTCGCAGTAGTTCTCGACCGCGAGCTTCCAGTTCGCCTGCACCTCGAGGGTGAAGCTGCTGTCGGCTCCGCCGTGATGGTAGGGCCGGTCGAACTCGGCCCATCGGGCTTTGGCCTCGGCCGCGTAGTCGTCGAAGGCGGGGGCGTTCCCATCGAGATTGACGAAGACAGTGCCCAGCCACGCCGCCGAGCGCACCTCGACAAGGCCGAGTGTCGCGCGGTCGATGCAGTCATGGCGGTTGGTGCCGGGCCCCCCCACATGTGGGGTGGTGCGGAGCTTGCCGTCGAGCTCGTAGCACCAGGAGTGATAGGGGCAGCGTATGGCGCGCGGCAGGTTGCACGCTTCATGAACGAGCTTCATGCCGCGATGGCGGCAGACATTGAGGAAGACACGGAGTACCGCCTCACGGTCCCGCACCAGGAGCAGCGGCTGGCCGAGGAAAGTGAGCGGCTTGACGTCGCCAGGGTTCGCGACCTCATGCGCAAATCCGATGGCGGCCCAGGAGGCGAAGAAGACCTGCGCCCGCTCGGCCTCGGCCAGCACTTCGTCGGTATAGAGCGCGTTCGGCAGCCCGTTAGCCTCGCCGATAGGGCGGGCGACGGCGGCAAGGCTCTGAGCGAGATCGGGCTTATGCAGGGTCATCGGCGGCTCCTGACGGACTTCAGGGTGGTGTCTGCCAGGCTGCGGCCCCGCAAACCTTGCGTCGCGCTGAAAAGCGAACACCTCAAGTCGCGGACGAACAGCACCGACGGCCGGATTTGGAGAGAGACGATGCGAAAGGCGCTGCCCCTCGCAGTCCTGATAACCGCCTCCCTTGGACTCGCCGGATGCATGGCGAGCGCGCCGGACGAGCCCGCGCTTTCGCTGCACGCGACGGCCTCGAGCGGGGGCGGCGTGGTGATCTACCGGCCCGCGGGATCGTCACGTCCCGCAACGGCGCCCGGCGAGGGCGCGGCTGGCACGGGCAGCGTGGCCTTGCGCCCGAGCAGCGGCGCCGATTTCGAGGACCGCGTGCGTCGGGAGCCCGCATATCGGATCGCGCCCTCGGACGGGAGCGCGCGGGCGGCGGACCGCGCCGCCGCCGTGGCGCAGGCCGCGGCGGAGCGGCAGGCGCGCCTGCGCACCGCGACGGTGCAGCAGGACGCAGAGCTCATCGAGACACGCGAGAACGTCACGCTTACCGAGGCGCGCAGCCGCCGGGCGCTCGCCGAAGCGACGCTCCGCCGGCAGGGCGTGCTCGCCGAGCAGCGCCGTGGCGCCATCCGGCGGCTCGAAGGCCGGCCCCGCCTCGCACCAAGCCTCGCCGAGCGCACCGCCACGCTGCAGAGCGAGCTCCAGGCGGCCGGGCGACCGGATTTCGACCGGACACGGCCGCGCACCCGGGTGCGAAGCGGCACGCCGACCTATCGCGGCGCCCTGCCCTGAACGTCCGGGCGACGCCGAAGCCGGGGGTCATGCCAGCTTCGGGCAGCTCGACTGCCCTGAATCGCGCCGTCGCTCGAGCGGGCCCGAGGAAAGCGCAACGGCTCCGGGCAGGCCGCACCCTAGCGGCGGATCTCCACCGCCGTGGCAGGCTCGAAGCCGTCCTCGTCCACCTCGGCGACGACGCGAACCGCATCGCCGGACTTCAAGGTCGAGAGCTCGACGCCCTCGGCGACGATCATCTCGGTCCGATCCGCCAGCACGAGCACACGCTCGGCGCTGCGAATCTCCAAGATGCGGCTATCGACCGACTTTGCAGCGGCGGGTACGGCGATGGCAGCGAGAAGGGCACTGGCAACAAGGACGGTGCGGATCATGGACGGTCTCCGGACGCGCGGCGGCCGATGGGGACCTGCCGGGCGCAAAAAGTTGGTTTCGGGACTGCCGCCTGGATCACGCCGATCGCCGCTCCGGGGCCTTTGCGCGTCGCGCCGGGGCCTGGGGGCACGTGTCTTTCCGTCGTCGTGCGGACAAACGTCTTGTAGGGCCGCTCGTCCTTGAAGGCGCGCCAGAATGCGACCTCGCTTATGTCGAATATCGCTCATCTCAAGCAGTCCGCTGGCGCGGAGCACGGGCCTGCGCTAGGCCGCGAGCGAGCGCGGCATGTCGCCGTCGGGGAGCCGGACAATGACGGTCGGGAACGAGAGCGCCACGGCACCGGGTGCACGGGACCTCGCGATCACGCTCGCCATAGGCATCGCCTTCGCGCTGATCTGGAGCTCCGCCTTCTCGGTCGCGAAAATCCTCGTGACCTCCTCACCTCCCTTTGCCATCTCCGCGATTCGCTTCTTGGTCGCAGGTGCCATCGCCGGGGGCATTGCCCTCGCGCTCGGTCAGCGTCTGCCGAAGGGGCGCGCGGCATGGCGCGCGATCCTGCTGCTGGGGCTTTGCCAGAACACGCTCTATCTCGGGCTCTTCTTCACGGCGATGACCAAGATCCCCGCGGGGCTTGCCGCCATCATCGCCTCCGCGATGCCGCTCGTCGTCGCCGCTGCGGCACCCGCGGTGCTTGGCGAGCGCGTTGGCCGGGCCAAGGCACTCGGCCTCGCTCTCGGGTTCGGCGGCGTCGTCTGGATCATGGGCGCGCGTATCTCGGGCGGGATCGACCTCTTCGGCATCGCCCTCGCCGTCACCGGCACCCTGGCGCTGGCAGTCGCCACCCTGACCGTGAAGCGTGGGGACTTCGGCACCGGGCTCCTCATGGTCGTCGCCTGCCAGATGGCCGTGGGCGGGCTCGGCTGCATCCCACTGGCGCTCGCCTTCGAGGACGTAACCGCCTGGGAATGGACGGCGGAGAACACACCGGAGCTCGCCACCGCCTTCACCTATGCCGTGCTTTTCCCCGGCATCGTCGCCACGCTCCTCTGGTTCGTGCTGGTCAAGCGGGTGAGCGCCGCCGGCGCCTCGACCTTCCACTTCCTCAACCCGGTCTTCGGCGTCGCCTTCGCCTATGTGCTGTTGGCCGAGCCAGTGTCGGGATCGGATGCGCTCGGCGTGGCGGCCGTGGCGGCGGGAATCCTGATCGTCAACCGCGCCCGGGCATGAGCGCGCCGCCGGCGGACGGCAGCGAGAGCCTGCAACTTCAGCTTCGCTCAACGATACCGGGAAATCATAGCTTTCCGTTCTTCTGCGATCACGGTGCCGATTGCAGGAACGAAAAGGGTAATGCGCATGCTGTCTTTTCTCAGGGGGCGCAGGAGCGAGGGGCGCAGGCTGAAGAGCGCGCTCGACAACGCGCTGGACGCGGTCGTCCTTATCGATACGGACAATTGCGTCACCTATTTCAACGATGCTGCTCAAAGGCTCTGGCGCATGCCCCGGGAGGATGTGCTCGGCCGCAACGTCGCGATGCTGGTCCCGCCCGAGCATCGCTCGCACCATGACGAACTCATCGACCGGAACAGGCGCACGGGTCAGGACCGGATCGTAGGCTCGAGCCGCGATCTCCTCCTCGTCCGCGACGACGGCAGCACGGCGCATGTCAACCTGGCGCTCTCGAAGACGCGGACGGGCGACAGCTTCTCCTACGCGGCGATCGTTCGGGACATCACGGCCGAACGGAGCGCTTTCAACACGCTGCTCGACCACGCCGGCATGAGCGCGGATGGCGTGGTCGAGACCTGCGCCGAGCTCGCCGAGACCGCACAGATGCTCGACGATGGCAGCACCCGGCAATCGGCTGCAGCGCAACAGGCGGCGAGCGCGATGCAGGAGATGACATCGACGGCCAAGCTCTCCGCCGACAATGCAAGCCGCACGCAGGAGATCGCCCGCCAGTCTCTCGAGGCCTCCGAGCGGACGGGCGAGGCGGTGCAAAAATCCTCCGGCGCGATCTCGACGATCACGGAGAAGATCGGCGTTGTTCAGGAAATCGCACGCCAGACGGACCTTCTGGCGCTCAATGCCGCGGTTGAGGCGGCGCGCGCGGGCGAGCAGGGTCGCGGTTTTGCCGTCGTCGCCTCCGAGGTGCGCAAGCTGTCGGAAAAGAGCCGTCTCGCCGCTGACGAGATCGTCGATCTCGCGGCCGCCACGGCCGCTGCTTCGGCTGAGGCGGACAGGGAGCTCAAGACCCTTCTGCCCCAGATCCGCCAATGCGTGGAGCTTGTGGAGGAGATCTCGACGGCGATCCACGAACAGTCGGTCGGCGCCGACCAGATCAACGAGGCGCTGCGCGATCTCGGCCAGGTGATCGACGCCAACGCATCGACCGTCACGCAGAGCCGCGCGGCCACGGAGCGGCTGCTCCAGAACGCGGAGGATCTGCAGCAGCTGATCGGCGGGTTCCGCAAGAGCGATGGCAGCCTGAACCTCAAGGCGGCGAGGGCCATCGAGAAAGAGGAAGCGGACAAGTCCCGTGCCGACGCCGCCTGATCA
>JBCCDG010000119.1:0-12497 GCA_039030915.1 Pseudomonadota bacterium
CGCTCGGGGGTGCGTCCGCAGAAGGCGACACCCGTCAATCGCCGTAGGACAGCTTCTCCGCCTTACCGCCGAAGACCCGGTAGGCGAAGATCGTGTAGCCCACGATGGTCGGCAGCACGATGCAGGTGCCTGCGAGGATGATGACCAGGCTCTCGGGCGCCGACGCAGACTCGGTGATCGTGAGCGAGCCCGGAACGATATAGGGGTAGAAAGAATAGGCCTGTCCTGCGAAGCCCAGGCTGAAGATCGCCGTGCCGCCGACGAAGGGCCCCCAGGACCAGCGGTCTCCCGGCAGTGGCAACTCGCGCAGCAGGATGTAGACGGCAACGAACAGCCCCGCCGTCATGAGCGGCAGGGGCGCGAGCAGCAGCAGCTCCGGAAAGCTGAACCATTTCTCGAAGATGCGGTCGCTGGCGAGCGGCGTGGCCAACGACACGGCCACCATGCCGCCGCCACCGATGAGAAGCCCCTTGCGCGCCCAGCCGACCGCCCGCTCCTGCAACGCGCCCTCGGTCTTGTGGATCAGCCAGGCCGCCCCGATGAAGACATACGCGGCGAGGAGGCAGAAGGCCGTGAGCACGCCGAAGAGCACCACGCCCCAGCCGTCCTGGAGCCCGAGGATATAGGCGCCCAGCATGTAGCCCTGGGACAATCCGGTCATCGAGGAGCCGAGGAAGAAGGCGAGATTCCACCACTTCTTCGCCGCCCCCGGCGCCTTGGCGCGAAACTCGAAGGCGACGCCGCGCAGGATGAGGCCGATCAGCATGATCGCGACCGGCACGTAGAGCGCGGTGAGAATGGCGCCATGCGCTACGGGGAATGCCACCAGCAGGATCCCGATGGCGAGCACCAGCCATGTCTCGTTCGCATCCCAGAAGGGACCGATCGAGGCGACCATGGTGTCGTAGTCCTCCTCCGGCGCGATGGCGAAGAGGGTGCCTACGCCGAGATCGTAGCCGTCGAGAACGACATAGATGAGGATCGAGAGCCCCATCAGCCCCGCGAAGATGAGCGGCAGCGTCTCCGTCGGGTTCGGGATGAAGTCCAGCATCGCCCTCTCCTCACACGCTCGAAACGGCGCCGCGCGACAGCGGCGCCCTTCGCTTCGGCAGAGGTAGCCCCCTACTCGGCGGGGACGAACACGTTGATCCGGCGGTCGTCCGAGAGCGCGCCCGGCCGGCTCGCCTTGCGGGTGAGGTAGAGGACCACGCCGATATAGGCGGCGAGCAGACCCGCATAGACCAGCAGATAGGCGATTAGGCTGCCGGCGATGACGAGCGAGCTCACCGGCCCGGCCGCGTCGGCTGTGCTCAGCACGCCGGAGACGAGCCAGGGCTGCCGGCCGATCTCGGTCACGTACCAGCCCGCCAGCGTCGCGACCCAGCCCGCCGGCGTCATCGCGACGAGGGCGTAGAGCGGCCAGCGGTTGACGGGTTGGCCGTCGCGCCGCGCCCGGCGGAGGAAGAAGGCCGCCCCCCAGGAGACCGCGAGCATCAGCATGCCGACACCCACCATCACGCGGAAGGCGAAGAACACGGGCGCGGTCGGCGGCGCATGCTCGTAGTCGTTGATGCCGGGCACCTCTCCGTCGACGGAGTGCGTGAGGATCAAGGACGCCATGCTGGGGATCTTGATGGCGTAGTCGAGCCGGCCTTCCTCATCGTTCGGGATGCCGAAGAGGGCGAGCGGCACGTTGCCTGCCGTATCGTAATTGCCCTCCATCGCCGCGACCTTCGCCGGCTGATGCTCGAGCGTGTTCAGCCCGTGGAAGTCGCCCGCCAGGATCTGCAGCGGGATCACGGCCGCTGCGACGATGACGCCCGTCTTCAGGCCGGGCATCGCCGCCTCGCGCGCGCCCCAGAGATAGCGCAGCGCCGATAGGCCGGCGACCAGGAAAGCGCAGGTCAGCACCGACGCGAGCAGCATGTGCACGAAGCGGTAGGGCATCGAAGGGTTGAAGACGATCGCGTACCAGTCCGTGGCATGCGCCACGCCATCGCGCATCTCGAAGCCGGCGGGCGTGTGCATCCACGAATTGAGCACAATGATCCAGAACGCCGACATGGTGGTACCGAACGCCACAAGGAACGTCGCCAGCGTGTGGACGCGGTTGGAAACCTTGTTGAAGCCGAAGAGCATGATGCCGAGGAAGACGGCCTCGAGGAAAAACGCCGTCATCACCTCATAGGCCAGGAGCGGCCCGGCGATGTTGCCGACCGTCTCCATGAAGCCGGGCCAGTTCGTGCCAAACTGGAAGCTCATGGTGATGCCCGAGACGACGCCCATAGCGAAGCTGAGCGCAAAGATCTTTACCCAGAAGAAATAGGTGTCGAGCCAGCGCTGATTCCCGGTCGCGTTGTAGCGCAGCTTGAAGAACAGCAGCAGCCAGCCGAGCGCGATGGTGATCGTCGGGAACAGGATATGAAAAGAGATGTTCGCCGCGAATTGCACGCGGGCGAGCTCAAGCGCTCCCATCAGAACCTCCTTTTTGGCGTCACGGCTGATATGGCGTGAGGAGGGCTATGGGCTCAGAGACGCGTTGACGCATGATGCATATCTGGCGGCTTCTCCCGCCTGCTGCGCCCGGCTCCCGCAATGTGACAGCATCTCACGGGGATTTGTCACGACGCCCGGCGCCGGTTGCTGCAAGATGGCCGCAACGGAGAGAGCCATGTTCATGACACCCCGCCTGACCATCGCAATGATCTACGCCGTCGGCGCGCTCGGATTGGTCGCGTCGTTCGGATGCGAGGTGGTGGCCCACGCCGCCGGCGTCGGCTGAGCCGCGCGGGCGGACGACCGACCCTCGCCAACGCGCCCGCGATCAGGCCCCGCGATCAGGCGAAACCGTCGATCTCGGGGTCGTAGGAGAGAAGTTCCCCGCTCGCGATGTCGAGCCAGGCGCCGTGGAGGCTGAGCGTCCCGGCCGCGATCTTCGCGGCGACGAAGGGGAAGGTGGCGAGGTTGCGGAGCGAGATCACCACCGCCTCCTTCTCGAGAGCGGCCAGACGCTCCGGCCCCTCGGGCGTCGCGGCGACGACACCGTCGTAGGCGGGGCGCAGGAGGTCCATCCACCGCCCGACATAGCTCTGTCGCTCGACAAGGTCGGGCGCGAGGCCGGCGCACATGTCGTGGCAGGCCTTGACCCCGCCGCAATGCGAATGGCCGATCACCACGATATGCGCGACCTTGAGACCCATTACCGCGAATTCCACCGCGGCCGAGGTGCCGTGATGCGCATGATCGGGCTCGTGCGGCGGCACAAGATTGGCGACGTTGCGCACGACGAAGAGATCGCCCGGCTCCGCCCCGAAGAGCTCCGCCGCCGGAATGCGGCTGTCGCAGCAGGTCACCAGCATCGTGCGCGGATGCTGCCCCTCGGCCGCAAGGTTCTGAAACCAGGCGCGGTTGTCCACATATCCCGTCGCCTTCCAGGCGGCATGGCGCTTGCGGAGATAGGCTGGCAGCGCTGAAGCTGGGGGCGCGGACGTCATCGGGGGGCATCCTGAACTGATTAGTCGAGGGGCATAACGCCGCGGCGCCCTTTGGGAAAGTCCTCTTCAGTCAGCCTCCCGCCGGCCGCGGCTGCGCCCGCCCTCCGGGTCGACCCAGACGAGGCTGCCGTCCTCCGCCTGCACCATGTCGTAGCAGGTCCAGGAGCCGGAGGGCGGCCAGCGGGAGCAGTACTGATCCCTCTCGACCGTCCAGAACCCAAGGCTCTCCTCCGGCGCGTAGTAGCGGGTCGTCCCGTCGGCCAGAAAGTGCTGGCGCGCGCCGTCGTAGGACACCCAGGCATCCGTCAGCAGCACCCTGATATCGGTGCCGGAGAGCCGGTCCTCGGCAAAGGCGGGGCCGGCGGCGAGGACGGCAATGGTTGCGATCGCGCGCAATGGGGTCTGCATGGCTTCCTCCGGGCCCGTCCGATCCCGTAAGCATGACAGCGAGAACAGAGGATTGGGAGGACGGAATGGCCGAGATGCGCGTGATCGAGGCGGCGGAACCCGGCGGGCCGGAAGTGCTCAAGCTCGCAAGCCGCGCGGTGCAGGAGCCGGGCGCGGGCCAAGTGCTGGTCAAGGTGACCGCCGCCGGCGTCAATGGCCCAGACCTCAAGCAGCGCCGGGGCGACTATCCGCCGCCGCCGGGCGCCTCGGACCTCATGGGGCTCGAGGTTTCGGGCGAGGTCGTCGCCCTCGGCCAGGGCGCGTCGCGCTGGCAGGTCGGAGACCGGATCTGCGCCCTGACCAACGGTGGCGCCTATGCGGAATACGTCGCGATCGACGAGGGGCATTGCCTGCCCGTTCCCGAGGGCGTGGACGAGATCGACGCCGCCGGGCTCTGCGAGACCTTCTTCACCGTCTGGTCCAACATCTTTCATGGCCACGATGTGCCCGCGGGCGGCACCTTCCTCGTCCATGGCGGCTCGGGCGGTATCGGCTCGACCGCGGTGCAGCTTGGCGCGGCTCGTGGGCTCCGCGTCTTCACCACCTGCAGCGCGGCCTCCGCGGATTTCGTGACCGGGCTGGGTGCCGAGCGGGCCATCGACTACCGCGCGGAGGATTTCGTGGCGGTCGTGAAGGAGGCGGGCGGCGCGGACCTGATCCTCGATTTCCGCGGCGGGGACTATGTGGCCAGGAACTTCAAGGCGGCACGGATGGACTGTCGCATCGTGCAGCTCGCCTTCGACGCGGGCGCCAAGGTGGAGGTCAATCTCGGCCCCGTGCTCATGAAGCGGCTGGTCTATACCGGCAGCACGCTGCGCCCGCGCCCGCCCGCCTTCAAGGCCGCCGTCGCGGCCGAGCTGGGCGCCGAGGCCTGGCCGCTCTTTGCCGAGGGCAAGCTGCGCGCCGTCACGCACAAGGTCTATCCGATGGCCGAGGCCGTGGCGGCGCATCAGGCACTGGAGGCCGGCGGGCATCTCGGCAAGATCCTGCTCAAGATGTGATCGCCAAGCGCTTCGCGGCTGCGAAGACCGCTTGCCCCTTGGTCAGTTTCCGGCCAGATTGACGGGTGAACCGTTCAGGAGCCGATCATGTTGCGAGCCATCTTGCCGCTTGCACTCGCCGTTGCGTTCGCCGCACCCGCGGCACAGGCGACGGTGATCTACGACTTCATCGGGCAGTGCGAGGTCGGCTGCACGGGCGATGCGACCGCGACCATCGAGCTTTTGGACAGCTATGTTCCGGGCAGCGCCTTTACCGAGGCCGATCTCGTGAGCTTTTCCTACGCATCGTCGAGCGGCGTCTTCAACGCGCCTGCGGACGGGGCGTTCGACACGGCGAGCGGCAGCCTGCCCGCATCCTCGGGCGTGACGAACCTCAACATCGACATCGTCGGCAGCCTCAACATCTTCGGGCTGGCGGCGGCGCAGTGGACGTCTCTTTTCGGCGGTATCGACGATAGCGGCGTCGAGTATACCCTCAGCCTGCGTGAGGCCGAGATCCCCGTGCCGGCGAGCCTGCCACTGGCGCTGGGCGGATTGGCGCTGCTCTACGGCGTTTTCCGCCGCCGGGCCTGAGGGCAGGCCGCGGCGCGCCCTGGCACCTCGAAATTCAGTTGCATCTGTCGAGAAGGCGCTTGCACCGAGGGCGCAGCTGCGGCATCCGCTGTGGTATACCAGAATAATGTTGCGCCGGCGCGACGTGAGCGCGGCCGGCCAGGCAGAAGCGACAGGAGAGCCCGTCCATGAAAGTCTGCATCTTCGGCGCCGGTGCGATCGGCGGCTATCTCGCGGCGGGGCTTGCAGCCTCCGGCAAGGCCGAGGTCGGCGTGATCGCACGCGGCAAGCATCTGGAGGCGATCCGGAAGGACGGTCTCACGCTGGTCAAGGACGGTGCGGAGACGACAGTCGAAGTGATCGCCGCGCTCGACCCCGCCGAGATCGGCCCGGTCGACGTGATCTTCAACGCGCTGAAGGCGCATCAGAGCTGGGAGAGCGCGGAGTATCTGCGCCCGCTCATGAAGGACGACACGACCGTCGTCTGCTGCCAGAACGGCGTGCCGTGGTGGTATTTCCACAAGATCGGCGGGGAGCATGAGGGCAAGCGGCTCGACAGCGTGGACCGCAGCGACCGGCAGTGGGATATCGTGGGCCCCGAGCGCGCCATCGGCTGCTCGGTATATCCGGCGGCCGAGATCGAGGCGCCGGGGCGGATCCGCCATGTCTATGGCGACAAGTTTGCGCTGGGCGAGCCTGACGGCAGCACCAGCGCGCGCATCACGGCGATATCGGAGGTGCTCGAGGCGTCGGGCTTCCGCGCACCGGTGCTTGACGACATCCGCTCGGAGCTTTGGCTGAAGCTTTGGGGCAATCTCTGCTTCAATCCGATCTCGGCGCTGACCCGCGGCACGCTCGACGTGGTTGCGGCGCATCCGACCAGCCGTGCGACGGCCAAGGCGATGATGCTGGAGGCGCAGGCGATCGCGGAGAGCCTGGGCGCAAGCTTCCGCGTGGACGTGGAGCGGCGCATCGACGGGGCGGCGAAGGTGGGCAAGCACCGCACCTCGATGCTGCAGGACCTCGAGGCCGGCAAGGCGATGGAGATCGACGCGCTGGTCACGGCGGTGCAGGAGATGGGGCGGATCACCGGCCACCCGACGCCGACCATCGACATCGTGCTCGGCCTCGTGCAGCAGCTCGGCATGAACCACGGGCTCTACCCGACCTATCCGGCCGACGAAGGCACGGGCAGCGCCGCTGCGTGATGCGGCCCTGGAGGCGCTCCCTCAGCAGGAGAGCGCCTTCGTCAGCTCGCCTGCGTCTCCTTCTTTTCCCGCATCTTCCGGCGGATCACCGAGAAGATCGGCAGCAGGATCAGGATGATCGCGATCACCGTGATCGGGCCTGCGATGGGCCGGGTGATGAAGATCGAGGGATCCCCGTCCGAGAGGAGCAGCGACTGGCGTAGCGTCTGCTCGGTCGTGCCGCCGAGCACGATGGCCAGCACCGCGGGCGCCAGCGGATAGTCGAGGAGCCGGAGCAGGAACGCGCCGACCCCGAAGGCCAGGATCATCCAGACGTCGAACATCGTCTGCGTCGCCGCGAAACCGCCGACGATGGAGAGCACGAAGATCACCGCGGCCAGCACCGTGAAGGGCATGCGCAGCATCCAGAGAAAGAGCGGGATGAAGGCGAGGTTCACGATGAGGGCGATGAGGTTCGAGACGTAGAAGGATCCGATCAGCGGCCACACGAAGTCGGGCTGATCCGAGAAGAGGCGCGGGCCGGGCGTCAGCCCCCAGATCACCATGCCGCCCAGAAGCACGGCCGTGGTCGGCGACCCGGGGATGCCGAGCGTCAGCATCGGCAGCATCGAGCCGGTGGAGGCGGAGTTGTTGGCCGCCTCCGGTGCCGCGACGCCGTCCACATTGCCCTTGCCGAAGCTTTCCGGCCGCCGCGAGACCATCTTGGTGACGCCATAGGCCATGAGCGAGCCCGGCGTCGCGCCGGCCGCAGGCAGGATGCCGACGAAGAAGCCGAGCATCGAGCCGATCAGGGTGCCCCTCCACGCCTCCGCCATCTTGGCGGCCGCCCGCGCGATGCGGCTCACGCTGATCTGGGCGTCCGTCACCGTCGCCTCATCGCGCGTGGTGTAGATCGTCCACAGCATCTCCCCGATGCCGTAGACGCCGATGGCGAGCACCAGGAAGCCGATGCCGCGCATGAAGCCCTGCATGTCGAAGAGAATGAGCCGCGGGGCACCCGAAATCTCGTCGAACCCGACCGCCGCCAGCACGAGGCCGAGGCAGATCGAGAAGATGGTCTTGGGCGCATCGTCCCCGCCGAGCCCGATGAAGGTGGCGAAGGCCAGCAGCATGAGCGCGAATATCTCGGGCGGCCCGAAACTGAGCGCCACACTGGCGAGCGGGGGGGCGAAGGCGGTGAACAAGATGTTGGCGACCGTGCCGCCGACGAATGAGGCGAGGGCCGCGGTCACCAGCGCCTGATCCGCCTTGCCCTGGAGCGCGAGCGGCCGGCCGTCAAAGGTGGTGGCGACGGCCGTGGAAGCGCCCGGAATACCCAGCGTGATGGACGAGATCGCGCCACCATACATCGCGCCGTAATAGATGGCGGCGAGGAAGATCATGGGCGCCGTCGCCGTGCCGGTCTGCTGCTGGATCAGGAACGTCGCAGGCAACAGGATCGCGACGCCGTTGACCGAGCCGAGCCCCGGCATGGCGCCGACGAAGAGCCCGATGGCCACGCCGATGAAGGCGAGGAAGAGGTTCGTCGGCTCGAGCGCCGTGAGAATGCCGTCGAATAGGAGCGTGATGACTTCCATGGACCCGCCTCAGAGGAAGATGTCGTAGAGCGGCGTAAAGACGGTGTCCTCCACCGCGCGCAGCCCCTTTGGCAGCGGCAGCGTCATGGCCACGTCGAAGAAGAAGAACATGCCGATGGGCATAAGCAGCGCGACGGCGAGCGTGAGCCGCCAGGGGTGCCGCCCGAGAAAGCGCAGGTAGTAGAGGAGGAAGAGCGCCATCGCGCCGTACATGCTGATGATGCCGGAGAGGAAGATGAACGCCGCCACCCCGCCGCCGACCAGCACCATCATTCGGACCCCATAGGCGTCGAGGAAGGGCCCGGTGTCCCGGCTCGGCGGCGAGGCGCGCCGGACCCAGTTGATCACGATCCAGACGCAGCTGAGCAGCATGACGAAGGCGAGCCAGAACGGCCAGAAGCCGCCGCCGGGCCCCTCGCCGGGAATGTACCAGATGTTCTCGAACCATGGATCGCCCGGCCATGCCGGGGCGCCGGACTTGTACATCAGGTATCCGGAGAAGGCCGCGAGCACGAGGGCCATGATGAGCTCTGCGAGGCGCATTCTGCGCGATCCCCCCTGTTTATGAAATCGGCTTGGCGCCGAACTTGGTCGTTGGAAGGAAAAGCGGCGCCCGGGATCACCCGGACGCCGCGGTCCTGGCAGGCCCGTGGTATACCACCGCGGGCTGGGATACCAGATATCAGTTGATGGCGCCGGAGGCCTTCAGGATATCTTCATGGCGGCTGCGCTGGGTCTCCCAGTACGCCTTCATGTCGTCGCCGGTCATCCATTCGCCGAAGAGCGACTTGTCGCTCTTGTAGGTCTGCCAGCGCTCACTGTCGAAGACCTGCTTGAAGAGGTTGCGGTAGTACTCCTCCGCCTCGGCGCTCATGCCCGGCGCGCCCACGACGGCACGCTGCATGTAGTAGGCGAAGTCACCACCCATCTCCTTGAGCGTCGGCGTGCCCGGGAAGAGCGGGAGCTGCTCGTCCGTGAAGCTTACCAGCGCGAGGAGATCGCCCGACTCGTAGAAGCCGAGCGCCTCGGACGGGTTGTTAACCGAGCTGTCGATCTGCTGACCGGCCAGATCCTTGGCCACCGCGCCACCGCCCTTGTACGGGATGTACTTGATGCTGAGCCCGTAGTTGTTGTTCAGGAAATCGGTGACGATGTTGTCTTCCGAGTTCTTGCCCGTGCCACCCATGACCCAGTCGCTGCCACGCTCCTGAGCGACGGCGATGAACTCATCGAACGTCGTCACGCCCTCATCCTTGTGCACCCAGAGGATGAAGGTGTCCTCGGCCATGCGCGCGACGGGCGCGAAGTCCATGATGTCGATGCCGAGGCCCGGCTGGCGCAGCGGCGTCGTGAAGAACGAGTTCAGCGTCACCATGATCGTGTGATCAGGATCGCGCGCGGTGTTGAGGTGCACCAGCGCCTCGGCACCCGAGCCACCCGGCTTGTTGACCGGCACCAGCGGCTTGGAGGCGAGGTTCTGCTCCTCGACGATGGACTGCATCAGGCGGGCCATCTTGTCCGCGCCACCGCCCTTGCCGGCCATGATCACGAACTCGATCGGCTTCTTCGGCTCCCAGGCGGCCTGCGCCGGCGCGGCGACGAAACCGAGCCCGATCGCGGCTGCGGCACCGAAGGCCGCAAGTCGACGGTTGAGGGTCATGAAGTCACTCCCGTGTCTACGCGTCCGCTCAACTGGACGCTCTCTTGGTGGTGTCGAGACAGTCAGTTGACCTATCTCGAATTGTGGCAAAGTTGCCCAACTCAAAATGGTATGCCAACGACCACGCAATTCAATGCAACCAGGGTACCCGTACGGAAAAGAATCTAACGCCTCAGTGCAACATCATGACCGGCATTGTGGTCCGGTCTACTATTGTCTGCGTTGCGCCGCCAAAAATCGTCTCGTGCTCGTGACTGTGACCGTAGGCACCGGTCAGGAGCATGCCGGCGCCGCTTTCCTGCGCCGCGTCGAGGATCGCCCGCCCCGGACTGTCGCCTGCCGAGAGGGCGGTCCGGCTCGCCTCCACCCCATGCGCCTTGAGATAGCCGACGAGCGCCTGGCCATCGACGGGGGAGCCTGGCTCCGCCCCGTCGAGGACGCAGACATGGGCCGCGGCCCGAAGGACGGGCTGGGCGAGCGCCACGGCGCGCGTCGCCTCCAGTGCGCCGTTCCAGGCGATGGCGATGCGGTCGGGAAAGTCGGGCGCCGGCTCCTCCGGCGGGCAGAGGAGCACGGGACGCGCCGTCTGGAACAGCGCGGCGCGGAGCGAGTTGACGCCGAGGTTGCGGTCACGGTCGGGCTTGGCGACGGCGACGATATCGGCGAGCCGCCCGTTACTGCGGATCACATCGGCCATCTTGCCCTCGGCGGATTGCCAGGAAGCCGTGGGATCGCCGCCCGCCTGCGCCCCGTCCGAGGCGATGCGCTCCAGCCCGAGACCGGGGAACAGCCCCGATATCTCCGCCTCGAGCGCGGCCGTCTCCTCCTCGGAAAGCTGCGCGGCCGAGCCGCGGATCTGGTCACGCAGCGCCCTCGGCAGGTTCACCCCGATAGGCATGAAGTCGACCGGTCGGGCGCGGCAATGGAGGAGATCGATATGCGCGCCGAAACGCTTGGCGAGGATCGCCGCATGGGCCAGCACGCCCGGCCCCTTCCCGTCGCCCCGCACGGGGACCAGAATCTTCGCGATGGTCATGGCATCCTCCCTGCCGGCGTCTTGTGGCCGGTCTTGCATCGCCTCCGCCATGTGGCGGCCATTCGCGCGGGCCGGTCAAGACCGGTCCAGGATCTCTTCCCACAGCCCTCCCCTCGGAAGGGGGGGCAGAGGCATCATCGGCGCGCCGCCCGAAGCGGGGAGGCGACGGCGCCGATCTCGCCACCTCCCTCCTTCACAGGGGCAGGGCCGGGGTGGGCGTCCGCCTTAGAACAGCCCCTGCACGTCGCCGTTGGCGTCGAGCCGGATCGTCTCCGCCGCCGGCTCCCTCGGCAGCCCCGGCATGGTCATGATCTCCCCGCAGATCGCGACGATGAAGCCGGCACCGGCTGAAAGCCGCACCTCGCGCACGGGGATGTCGAAGCCCGTGGGTGCACCGCGCTTCGTGCCGTCGGTGGTGAAGGAGTACTGCGTCTTGGCCATGCAGACGGGGAAATGGCCGTAGCCCGCCTTCTCCCACGCCTTGAGCTGGTCCTTGACCTTGCTGTCGGCGATCACGCTGTCCGCCCGGTAGATCTCCCTCGCGACCGTCTCGATCTTCTCGAAGAGGCTCATTTCGGCGGGGTAGAGGGGCTTGTAGTCGGCGCTGCCGCCCTCGACGAGGTCGACCACCTTGCGCGCCGTCTCCTCAATGCCCCGGCCGCCGTCCGCCCAGTGCTTGTTGAGGACCGCCTCGACGCCCTTCTCGGCGCAATAGGCCTTGATCGCGTGGACCTCCGCCTCCGTGTCTGTCACGAAGTGGTTGATGCCGACGACGATGGGCACGCCGAACTTCTGCATGTTCTCGATATGACGGCCGAGATTGGCGCAGCCGCCCTTCACCGCGTCCACGTTCTCGCTGCCGAGATCGGCCTTGGCGACGCCGCCGTTCATCTTCATCGCGCGCACGGTGGCCACGATCACCGCCGCCTTCGGGCTCAGCCCGGCCATGCGACACTTGATGTCGTAGAACTTCTCCGCGCCGAGATCCGCGCCGAAGCCGGCCTCCGTCACCACGTAGTCCGCGAGCTTGAGCGCCGTCTTCGTCGCGATCACCGAGTTGCAGCCATGGGCAATGTTGGCGAAGGGGCCGCCATGGACGAAGGCGGGGTTGTTCTCGAGCGTCTGGACGAGGTTGGGCTGCATCGCGTCTTTCAGCAGCACCGTCATCGCGCCGTCCGCCTTGATGTCACGGCAGTAGACGGGCGAGCGGTCCCGCCTGTAGGCGACGACGATGCGGCCGAGGCGCTCCTGCAGGTCCGCGAGGCTATCGGCGAGGCAGAGGCAGGCCATGACCTCGGACGCGACCGTGATGTCGAAGCCCGTCTCCCGCGGGAAGCCGTTGGCCACGCCGCCGAGCGACGCGGTAATCGTGCGCAGCGCCCGGTCGTTCATGTCGAGCACCCGGCGCCAGGCGACGCGGCGCACATCGATCTCGAGGCTGTTGCCCCAGTAGATGTGGTTGTCGATCATCGCCGAGAGGAGGTTGTGCGCCGAGGTGATGGCGTGGAAGTCCCCGGTGAAG
>JBCCDG010000120.1:0-12330 GCA_039030915.1 Pseudomonadota bacterium
CCCCCGCTCGATCCCTTTGGCGTGTGCGGGGCCACCCCCGCGCGCTTTCGCGCCGGCGCCCGACGACCAACCCATCTGGGGGGGCGCCGACAGGTACAGCGAGGAACGGTCATGCCAGGAAATCCCGGGGCTGAGGCCGCGCTCCAAACGCTGCTCGAGCGCATCGCGGCCGAGGCGCGTCCCACTGCGGCAGATGGCCGGGTGGCGGACTACATCCCCGCCCTCGCCGCCATGCCGGCCGACCGCTTCGCCATCGCCATCGTCACCGCCGACGGCGTCCAAGCCGCCACGGGCGATGCGGACATACCCTTCTCGATCCAGTCGATCTCCAAGCTCTTCAGCCTCGCGCTTGCCATGGAATGGCTGGGCCCACCTCTTTGGGAGAGGGTCGGCCGCGAGCCTTCGGGCATGCGGTTCAACTCTCTCATCCAGCTCGAGACGGAGGCCGGGATCCCGCGCAACCCCTTCATCAACGCCGGTGCGTTGGCGGTGATGGACGCGCTCATCGAGCGGCGCTGGAACTACGAGACATCCTTTCGCAACCAGATGCGCCGTCTCTCCGGCAACGAGGCGCTGCAATACGATGCGGCCGTCCACCGCTCCGAACGCCTGCACGGCGATCTCAATCGCGGCATGGCTTATGTGCTGAAGGCGCATGGCAACCTCCTCTGCTCCGCCGAGGAGGTGACGGACAGCTACTTCCGCGCCTGTGCGATGGCGATGAGCGTGCGTGACCTCGCGCAGGCTGCGCGCTTTCTGATCTCGCCCGAGGCGGCGATGGGCGTGCCGGAAGCCGAAGCGCTGGCGCCCCACGCGCAACGCCTGCGCGCAATCATGCGGACCTGCGGGCTCTATGATCAGTCGGGCGAGTTCGCGTTCCGCGTCGGCATGCCGGGCAAGAGCGGGGTGGGCGGCGGCATCCTGGTCGTACATCCGCGCAGCTTCAGCGCCGCCGTCTGGTCGCCACCGCTCGACCGCTTCGGGAACTCGGTCGCCGGCCAGGTGGCACTGGAGCTCCTGGCTCGTGAGCTCTGCTGAGCGGGGCTAGGGCGGAGCCGATGGGAACGGCCTTTCATTCCACCGATTGCCGCCGAGAGCCCTGGCAGCGCTGACGCGCTATGGGCGCCGCCCTGCCCTCGCCGTGCTGCCGTAGCCGTTGCCCGTGCCCTTTGCGGTTGCGTCGAAGCCGTACAGCCAGTCGAGCCTGCCGGCGGCGAGCCCGGGAGCGAGGCGACTGACCGTGCCGATAAGCGCATGGTCGAAGAGACGGCGAAAGCCCGGGCCGCGATGGAAGAGCGCGCCGTTGTCCCGGCTTGTGCGCATCACGCGCTCGACGCGGGGCCGGCGGGTGGCCTCATAGGCCTCGAGTGCCGGCGCAAGATCGGGCGATACGCCTGCCGGGGCACCGACTGTGCGGGCGAGCACCACTGCATCCTCCAGCGCCATCGCGGCCCCCTGCGCCATGAAGGGCAGCATGGCATGCACCGCATCGCCGAGGAGCACCGCCCGGCCGGTATGCCACCGCCGGGGCATGGGACGCTCGAAGAGACCCCAGAGCCGCGGTGCCTCGACCGCACCGAGAAGCGCGCGCACGCTCGGATGCATGTCGTCGAAGGCTGAACGGAGCCGCGCCGGGTCCCCTTCGGCAGACCAACTCTCCCCCTCCCACCGGCTCGCCTCCTCGACAGCGACGAGGTTGAGGAGTGTGCCGCCGCGGAGATAGTAGGTGACGAGATGCCGCCCCGGCGCCGCCCAGACCGTCGCATCCGGCGCCATACGCCCCGCCGCGGGCAGGACCTCGGCCGGCAGCACGGCGCGCCATGCGGTCTGGCCAGTAAAGCGGCGGGGTGCCTCGCCGAAGAGCGCCGCGCGCAGACGCGAGCCCAAGCCGTCGGCGATCACCAGAAGGTCCGCCTCGACCGTCTCGCTATGTGCGCGGTCGATCTCGACGCGCGCCCGGATGGTGCTGCCCTCCGCGACATCGGCGACCGTGTGTCCCGCCCGCATCGACACCCCCGCTCGGCAGGCGGCGTTGGCGAGGGCGGCCACCAGATCGGCGCGGTGGACATGGAGATAGGGAGCGCCCCAGCGCGCCTCCGCCGCATCGCCGAGCGCCGCGCGGTAGACGACCCGGCCGGTCCGGCCCTCCCGCAGCACCGCCGCACCCGGGCGAAAGGACATAGCCGCAACCTCCTCGAGGGCACCGATGGCCGCAAGGCAGCGTGAGGCGTTTGGGCTGATCTGTATGCCTGCGCCGAGGGTCACGGTCGGGAGGCCTGCGGACGGAATTCCGGATCCGGCCGCGTTCTCGGCGCTCTCCGCCGCGAAGGCCGGGCGCCGTTCGGCGAGGGTGACCTGCCAGCCGGCATGCGCGAGCGCCGAAGCGGCCGCGAGGCCCCCTATCCCGCCGCCTGCAACGAGCGCTCGGCCCCCGGACGACGCGCTCACCGCCGTGCCCCGGCCCTCATCGGCTGCCCTGGCTGACCCGTCTCACCGGCGCGCGCATTGCCGGTACCGAAGCCTTCGGTCACGGTCAGCTCGCAAACGGGCAGGCCGGGACGGGTCACGCTGTCTCCGAGGCGGATCGTCGCCGTGCGTCGGCCCGAAAGCGCGATGATCATGCCGGTGCGCGGCTCCGTTCCGTGATCGATCACCATGCGGGCGAACTCGAAGACGATTGCACGCGCGAGGTCTGACGCGATTGGACCGGGCGGCACCTCGATCTCGTAGCCGGTGAACGAGATGAGCCCGCGCGTCAGGATGCCGTCCTCGTCGCCCTCGTTCTGCGGCTTGGTGTAGAACCATCGGAGCCAGAGCTCGAGCGGCGCCTCCCCGCCCAGCACCCGCTCCACCTGCGCTGCGAAACGTTCCGGCGCGATAGCGTTCTGCGCGGGCCACCAGAGGATACCGAGCGGATCGGTCTGGCCGACGACGGCCGCGAGCGCGGCGGTCACGGCGGCGGCGCGGTTGAAGGCGCGGTCGAGCCGCGCGATGCCCCGATCCCGCATGAAGCCGAGATCCGCGACCTCGAGCCAGGCGCGGTGGCGCCCGATCTCCTGCGCGCCCTCCGGCCAGGCGCCGGGATTCGGCCAGCGGCTGAGGTCGCCGCGATGCTCGAGCTCCCCTTCGCGCGCCGCGATCCAGACGCCGACATGGTCGATCACCAGGAACACCATGCGCGTGCGCGTGGGCTGTGCGCTGCCGAGGTTGAAGATGCTGGTCTCGCTCGCCTGCTCAAGCTTGCGCATCAGCGGGTGCAGCAGGACCTTTGCGCCCGCGGGCGCGACGAGGCGCTGGACGCGCTCGACGATGGCTTCGAGATCTGGCTCGAACGGCTCCGCCAGCGGGACAATGCCGGCGAAGTGGTCGCGTTTCTCGAGGCTCTCGCGGGTTTTCCGCTCGATCCGGGCCGGCATGGCTCAGCCCCTGTTTCGGCCGAACCCTGCCACCGACAGAGGCGGTCGCCGACCGTTCTCTCGTTCCGGTGTCATGCCGTTCGCTCCATACGCCGCGTCCCGGAGATTGGGACGCCCCTGATCATATACGAACCATTAACCTTTTTGGAACAGCGGCCTCTTCAGTTGTCGAGGAACGAGCGCAGCTTTCTCGAACGGCTCGGATGCTTGAGCTTGCGCAGCGCCTTCGCCTCGATCTGGCGGATGCGCTCGCGCGTCACGCTGAACTGCTGACCGACTTCCTCGAGCGTGTGATCCGTGTTCATGCCGATGCCGAAGCGCATGCGCAGCACACGCTCCTCACGCGGCGTAAGGCTGGCGAGGACGCGCGTCGTCGTGTCCTTGAGGTTCGCCTGGATGGCACTGTCGAGCGGCAGGACGGCGTTCTTGTCCTCGATGAAATCGCCGAGCTGGCTATCCTCCTCGTCGCCGATGGGCGTCTCGAGGCTGATCGGCTCCTTGGCGATCTTCATCACCTTGCGAACCTTCTCGAGCGGCATCTGCAGCTTGGCCGCCAGCTCCTCCGGCGTCGGCTCCCGCCCGATCTCGTGCAGCATCTGGCGGCCTGTGCGCACCAGTTTGTTGATCGTCTCGATCATGTGCACGGGGATGCGGATCGTGCGCGCATGGTCGGCGATCGAGCGCGTGATCGCCTGACGGATCCACCAGGTGGCGTAGGTCGAGAACTTGTAGCCTCGGCGGTACTCGAACTTGTCCACCGCCTTCATGAGGCCGATATTGCCTTCCTGAATAAGATCAAGGAATTGCAGGCCGCGGTTCGTGTACTTCTTGGCAATGGAGATCACGAGGCGGAGGTTGGCCTCGACCATCTCGGTCTTGGCGACGCGGGCTTCCTTCTCACCCTTCTGCACCGTGTGCACGATGCGGCGAAACTCCCCGATATCGACACCCACCAGATGCCCGATCTCCGCGATCTCGGCGCGCGTCGCCTCGATGCTGTCGCGGTCCTTCTCGACCATCCGGCCCCAGCCCTTGCCGGGCAGCGTGGCGATGCGGTCGATCCAGCCGGGATCGAGCTCTGAGCCGCGGTATTCGTCGATGAACTGGCGCCGGTTCACCTTATGGGCATCCGCATACTTCACGAGCTGGCCTTCCAGCGTCATAAGCCGGCGGTTGATGCCGTAGAGCTGGTCGACCAGCGTCTCGATGCGGTTGGCGTGGAGATGGAGGGAGTTCACCATATCCACGATCTGACGGCGCAGGCGCTGATAGTTGCGCTCCTGCGTCGCCGTGAAGCTCTGCCCCGCGGTCGTCGCAGCGCCGATGCGCTCGGACTGGAAGGCGCGCAGATCCTGATAGGCGTGGGCGATCTTTTCGAGCGTCTCCAGCACCTCCGGCTTCAGCGTCGCCTCCATGGCGGCGAGCGAGAGGTTGGCCTGCGCGTCGTCATCCTCCTCGGCCTCGGCAGGCTGAGCGTCGCCCCCCTCCGTGTCGTCCTCCCCGTTCGCACCCGGGGCGGGCTTGGCCGGAGCGGCCTGGGTCGGGGCAGCGGTGGGCGCCGCACCGTTGACGGGCGGCGTGACCGGCGCAGCCTCGACGAGATCGCCAGCATCCGTCGACTGGCCGAACGTCGTCTCGAGATCGATCACGTCGCGCAAGAGGATCTTCTCGTCCAGAAGCTCCTCGCGCCAGACCGTGATCGCCTGGAAGGTAAGCGGGCTCTCGCATAGCCCGCCTATCATCGTGGCGCGGCCGGCCTCGATCCGCTTCGCGATGGCGATCTCGCCCTCGCGCGACAGAAGCTCTACCGTACCCATCTCGCGCAGATACATGCGCACCGGGTCGTCCGTGCGGTCGACCTCAGTCGTTGTCGGCTGCGGTGTGGTGGCGACTTCCTTGGACTCGGATTTCTTTTCCTGCTCGCCCTCGTCCGACTCTTCGTCATCCTCGACGACGTTGACGCCCATCTCGGAGAGAAGGCTCATCACGTCCTCGATCTGCTCCGACGAGAACTGGTCGGAAGGCAGGACCCGGTTGAGTTCATCATAGGTGATGAACCCCTTGGCCTTGGCCTTGGCCACCATCTTCTTGACGTCAGCCTGGCTCATGTCGAGGAGGTTGCCGTCGCCCTCCTGCTGTTCCGACTGGTCTTCGTCCTTAGGAGCCATGCTTCCCCTCGTTCGACGTCGAGACCGCACGCAACGGCGGCCGCCGGCACAATACCCATTCTGCGCCGCATCCACCCGGAAGCGCCGCTCATAACGGTGGTGCCCCGAATCAGTTCGCTTCTGACACGCACACTACCGGCTATCGAGCATCTAGGGCGATTGCAGCGTTAGCGAAAGGGCAGATCAGGGCTTTTTCGGCGGCAGATCGAGCTCCTCGATCACACGGCGGAACTCCTCGCTCGACGAATCACCGTCATCGCCGCCGCCGCCCAGACGTTCGGCCAGCCTGTCCCGCTCCTCGATCACGGCCCGGAGCTGGGCGATCCCGGCACCGTATTTCCGCGCAAAGGCGGCCTGATCCTCCTCGCTCAGCTTCTCCGCGCTCTCGAGATCGAGGGGTTCGGCCACATCCTGTGCCTCGGTGCGCGAGGTCGCGCGCTGCTCCGCCTCCCGCGCCAGCTCCGCGCGGTGGTAACTCATCGCGTCGAGCACGATCTGCCGGCATTCCCCGGGCTGGGGCCGGCCGCTCCGCGCCATGACGCCGGAGAGGCGGGCGAGAAAGGAGAAGGGGCGCGCGCCGGCAAGCTTCGCAGCCTCGGCGAACAGCGCTTCGTCGAGATCCGTCTCGATGCCCACGACCCGGTTGAGCGCGGCGGCGTGGAGGGTCTGAAGCTCCGCCGACGTCACCTCCATGTCCTCGATCGCGGCGGCGGCGGGCTCCAGCAGACCGGCGCATTCCCAAATCGAGCACAGGATCGCCGCTTCGCGTGCCAGCGCCGCACCCCGCCCGTCCCGCGCCAGTGCGGCGCGCATGGTCTGCGCCTCGGGCGTGGGACCTGGGGCAGGCCCGTAGGCCACCGGGAAGCGGCCGTCGCCGCGTCCGCGCCGTGCGCCGCCCCGGCCCCCGAAGCCGCCGCCAAATCCGCCGCCGCTACGCTGCGCAAAAGGACGGCCGGCCCCGCCGTCGCGCGTGGAGCGTGGCGGGGGTCGGAAGAAGGCGGCGCGCCGTTCCTTGAGCGCGGCGGCATAGTGGCTCCGCACCGACGCGTCGCCGATACGAGAGAGACAGGTGCGCAGCCGCTGGTCGAAGCCCGCCCGGCGCTCGGGCGTATCGACGGGCCCCTGCGCCACCTCGCGCCGCCAGAGCATCTCGACAAGCGGCACCGATGCCTCGAGCGCCGCGGCCATGCCGGCCGGCCCCTCATGCCGGATCATATCGTCCGGATCGCGCCCCTCGGGCATGAGGCAGAAGCGGAGGGACTTGGCGGGCGCCAGATGCGGCAGCGCCAGATCGACGAGCCGATTGGCTGCGCGCAGCCCCGCCGCGTCGCCGTCGAGCGCGATCACCGGCTCGTCCGCCATGCGCCAGAGAAGCGCCAGCTGCTCCTCCGTCACCGCGGTGCCGAGGGGGGCCACCGCATGTTCGAAGCCCGCGGCGACGAGCGCAATCACGTCCATGTAGCCCTCGGCGACGATAACCGCGCCGGCCTTGCCCGCCGCCGCCCGCCCCTCGCGGATGTTGAAGAGCGTGCGGCCCTTGGAGAAGAGCGGCGTCTCGGGGCTGTTGAGGTATTTTGCCTGCGCGTTGGCCGAAAGGGCGCGGCCGCCGAAGGCGATGGCGCGCCCTCGCTGGTCCCGGATCGGAAACATCAGCCGGTCGCGGAAGCGGTCGAAGGGATCGCGGCGCCGGCCGCCGCGGCTCTCCTCGTCCGGCTCAATCAGCAGACCGGCCTCGATGCCCTCCTTGGTGAGCCCCTTGGCGGCGAGGTGCTTGGCCAGCGCGCCACCCTCCGGCGCGTAGCCGATTTCGAAGCGCTTGAGCGTCTCGTCGGCGAGGCCGCGGCTGCGGACATAGTCCCGCGCGCCCTGCCCGGCCGCTGCGTTCAGCATGCCGCGGTAGAAGCGCACGGCCTCCTCCATCGTCTCGCCGAGCCGGTCACGCTGCTCGCGCTGTTCGGCTGCACGAGGATTGTCGTCCCGCGCCGGCAGGTCGACACCCGCCTCTGTCGCCAGCCGCTCCACCGCCTCGCCGAACCCGAGGTTCTCCGCCTCCATCACAAACTTGAATAGATCGCCTGACGCCTGACAGCCGAAGCAGTGATAGAAGCCCTTGCGGTCATCGACATGAAAGGACGGCGTCTTTTCCTGATGGAAGGGGCACGGCGCCCAGAAATCGCCCTTTCCAGGAACGGATTTGCGCGCGTCCCACGTGACCTTACGCCCCACCACGTCCGAGAGGGCGAAGCGCGATCTGAGATCGTCGAGGAAGGCCGATGAGAAGCGCATAGCCCATCCTGCCTCGGCCAGCGTGCCAGGGAAAGCGGCTCAGAGCCCGAAGCGTTGTCTGAGCAGCGCATCGCAGGCCGCCCAGCTTTCGGGCTCGGCATCCGCCTCCGGCGCCTTCGGAAGCACGTTGCCGAGCCCGGTGGCGCCGCGGAAATGAAGCCGTCCCACATGCTCGGCCCGGCGCGCGGCCGAGGCGATCTGGAAGGGGCTGTCGTCGACGAAGACGGTCGTGGCGGCCGCACGCTCCGCCAGCCAGGCTATCGCACGCCCCTTGCCGCCGGAATTCACGATCAGCGGCAGACCGCCGAGCCCGATGGTCTCGAGGTTCATCAGCCGATCCGCCCGGCCGTGGCGGGGGATATTGGTCAGCACCACCACCTGCACCGCCTCGGCCATGCTTTGCAGCGTCTCGACCGCGCCGTCGATGGGCGTCTGGCGCGCGGTCTCCTCCTCGAAGAAGGCGTTGATGAGATTGATGGCGGCCTCGAAACCCACGGGATCCGCCTCGCCTGCAGGATAGATCGCACCCTCGAGCTCGTATTTGTACAGGCGCAGCTCATAGCCGAGGGCGGGCAGCCAGCGGGCGAGGTGGCCTGCAAACTCGACGATCACCTCGTCGCAATCGACGATGAGGAGGGGCTTGCCGGGTACGATGGCGGCGGCCTCGAGCTCCGCCATCGTCTCCCGCGGGATCTTCTTCTCGCCCGCCATCACGTCCACTCCGGCGTCATGCCGCCCGGCAGCCTGGCGCGCGCGGTCCTCAGCATCTCGGGCGGCAGGCGCTCGGCCTCGGCGAAGGCGCGGGCGCTCTCCTCGTCGGCCATGAGAAAATCGAGCACGAAGCCCAGAAAGGCCGGATCGCCGGCCGCCTGCGCGAGGTCCCCTGGGGCGGCGCCAGTGCTGGCGAGGAAACGGCCTACCAGCTCGTCGTCGCGCGCCATCCATGCGAGCGCCTGCGCCGCCAGCGCCTCGGCCGCTTCCGTTTTCATGAGCTGCTCCCCGTAGTGACTTGCGGTGTCGCACCTAGCGCAGGCGCGCACCGAAGGCCATCCGCGCCGGCGCATGGGCGCGCGCCTTCGCGACCGAGGGGGTCATCCTGCGCGGCAACAGTTTCTTAACCACTCGGTCGACATAGTGAATCCAACGTGAAGTGGGTGCTCTGTCCGCGAGCGGGCGCGCCGGGCGACGTAAGGACCAACGGATGCCGAAAACCGCCCTTATCGTCGAGGACAATGCACTCAACTGCGCGCTCTTTCTCGAGATCCTGCGGCACGCAGGCTATGCGACGGTCTGCGACACAACGGGCGGTGAAGCGCTGCGTCTGGCGACGGCCTTGCGCCCCGCGATCGCGCTCATCGACATCCAGCTGCCGGAAGCGTCGGGCCTCGACATCATCCGCTCCCTCCGCGCCAAGCCGGCCACGGCCGACATCCCCTTGATTGCCGTTTCCGCCTTCGCACGCTCTGCCGACGGTCTCACGACACTGAAGGCCGGCGCGGACCTCTTCTTTTGCAAGCCCGTCGACCCCCGCCGCCTGACCGCCGCAGTCGAAAAGCTGGTGGCCCACGCCGAAAACGCGGAGGCGCATGTGGCCTGAGCGCCCGGCGCGCGTCACCTACGCCGTGCGTGCTGCGCTGCTCCGAGAAACGCTGCGGGATTCTGCATACCGACGCCCTGTGAGCGCTCAAGGCAGCGGCACCGGTAACCAGCCGCAGCGGCAGCATCGGACGACAGCGTCGGGGATCCGAAGGCGGCAGGCGCCAGATCCGTTCGCTGGGCCCCTTCGCAACGCTGCACGAAGAACCCTCTGAGCACGACGCGCTCCGTACCCGCGAATTGCGGGCGGAAGCGCGGATCGTCACTCGATGCCGCGCTCGGCACGGCGGCGCTGGCGACGCTCGAGGAATTCCTCGAACTTGTCGGCCATCACCTGGCGCTCGGCGGTTGTCATGCTGCTCGCCATGGCGACGAAATGGCCGCCGGTGAGCGAGACGAGCTGTCGGTGAAGCGCCATGCGCTCGTCGAAAGCCTGCGCCAGTGCGTCGGGCTCGAAGGGCTCTGTGCGCAGGATCGTCACCATGCGCATGTGCACCACGCCCATATCCTTGCGGATCGTCCTCTTCTCGGGCCGCGATGCCGCGACGACGCTCCGCCACGCGTCGTGATGGCTCTCTGGCAGGAGGCGCTGGATCATCCGTTCGCGCCGGTTGAGCCCGTCGTCTTCCTTCGCCATGCCCCTCAGCGCCAGCCCGCCGAAAACGCCGACGACCATGAGATTGGCCGCGAGCGAGACGACGAGCAGCACGCTCACCCAGCGCGGCACGCGGCGCGATCGCTCGCCGCCGTCCTCGATTTCGTCGCCCTCTGTAGTCATTCCGCCTCTGTCCCTTCAGCGCGGGCGATGCATTCACGCGCCGCCCGCCGTCCCCGCTGAACCGTTCCCGCTCAGAACGGCGTCTCCCCGGCGAAGAGCGCCTCGCCCGCATCGGCCACGCGCAGGCCGAACTCGTCCGCCACGATGAGCGTCGCCTCTTCGGGGGCGAGCCGCGCCATCGCCGCCCCGCCGAAGCCGCCGACGAAGAGGCCGAGCACGAGCGAAGCGGCGAGCGCCGCCGCGCCGAGCCCCGGGCTCATGCCGAAGCGCGCCGCCACGCGGCCGCCGATCCGGCCGGGGCGGGACACGGGGCGCGCCCTGCCCGCACGCCGCGCCCGCCCCTCCGCCGCGCGCGGCGCCGTGCGCAGGAGGCCAGCGCCGCCCGTTGCACCCGCACCGCCGCCCGTGGCCGGGCCGAAGCCCGCCTGCACGCGCGCCGCATCCGCCATCACGCGCTCGAAAAGCGCATCCGAGGGGGGCACGCGCCGTGCCTCCGCCCCCAGCGCCTCGAGCGCCGCTTCGAGCCGGGCACGCTCGGCCGCGCCGAGCTCGTCCTGCGCCATCGCCGACATCCTCTTTCCTTCGCCGGTCATGCCTCGTCTCCGTCGCCTGCCGCGAACCCCGCCGCCAGTTGTCGGCGCGCTCGCGCGAGCAGGCTCTCCACTGCCTCGACCGAGCAGCCCAGCCGCTCGCCGATCTCCGGATTGCCGAGGCCGTCGAAATGCCTCAGCACCACCGCATCCCGCTGACGCTCGGGCAGCGCCATGATCGCACGCGCGAGCCCCCGCATCCTCTCCCGCGCCTCGAGGCGGGCCTCCTGCCCCGGCGCCGGATCCGCCCGCTCGGGGATATCGTCGATATCCGAGGTCGGGCGGCGCCGGCGCTGACGATCGACGCAGAGATTATGCGTCACGCGGTAGAGCCAGGTCGACGCCTTGGCTTCTCCAGCCCGCCATTCCGGCGCTTGGCGCCAGAAACGCAACATCGCCTCCTGCGCGACCTCCTCCGCCTCCGCCTCCGAGCCGAGCCGCCAGCGCGCCTGGCGCTTGACGGCCGGCAGGAGCCCCGCCGTCAGGCGCGCCGCCGCAAGCCGGTCCCCAGCAGCGAACCGCGCAATGAGCGCGCCCTCGTCCTCGGCCGTTCCCTCACAGTCGAACATCGCTGCCGTCACTCTCGGCGCCTTCTCCGCGGACCGCTCGAAGGGCAGCGGCACGCGCGGCGCACCGTCCCCTCACCCCTTCTGCCTCAACGCCGTGCCCGGGCGATAGCCCCGAGCGCCTCGCGGGCTTCGCTGCGGGTGACCGCGCCGTCGCCGTCGATGTCGAGCCGGGTGAAGCGACGCGCGGCCCCCGCCTCACGCTCCGCCGCGTCGAGAAAGCCGTCGCCGTCGAGATCGCGCCGCGCAAAATCGATCCGGGCGCGATGGGCGGCACGCGCCTGTGCCGCGGCCTCCGCCTCCGCGCGGCTGATCAACCCGTCGCCATTGGTGTCGATCCGGGCCACGCGCGCATCGCGGAGCGCCCGCGCCTCGGCCGCCGTCACCCGGCCGTCACCATTGGCGTCTGCGCGTTCGAAGAGCGTGCGCTCCCCGGCCGTCTGGGCCTTCGCCACGGGTGCCAGGACCAGCGCGCCCGCAGCGAAGACCAGCGCGACTGCAAGGCGCGGCGTAAGGCTCAGGAGCGCCTGTTGCCGGCGGTCCGCCACCTCCCGATCCGCTGTCACATCCCTCATCGTCACGTCCTCCGATGCCTGCCTGCCTCAACGCCCGGGCGGCTTCGTGCCGCCTCTCGCATGCAGAAACGCGGCGCAAACCGGCTTCCGTCGCCGCGACGATCGGAAATCTTGGCGGGGCGGTGCGGAGACGTTAGGTGATGCATAACGAAGGAGCCGAGCATGACGATCGAGACAGGCGCCGGCGGCCAGAGGGCCGGGAACGCAACGCTCGAGGAGGAGCGCCCGCTTGGGCCGGCGCTCAAGCGGGGCTGGCGCGGCGGCTGCCCGAATTGCGGAGAGCGCACGCTCTTTTCGAGCTTCCTGACCGTGAGCGAAAGCTGCACCAATTGCCGCGAGGCGCTGCATCACCACC
>JBCCDG010000121.1:0-12303 GCA_039030915.1 Pseudomonadota bacterium
GACCGCGCAGGGCGTAGTCGAGCGAGAACTGGTAGAGCCCGCTCTCGGGCACATCCACTTCCTGGCGCAGAGTCGCGTTCGAGTTGCGGCCGTGGCTGTCCAGTTCGACGACTGTGTTGCCGACCCGATCATCGTGAAGACGCCGTAGAGAAGCGCATGGGGCCAGGGGTCGCCACGGGACAGATGGCGACCGCGTGCAATGCGGACAGCCTGCAGCGCGTAGAGGCCCAGCATCACGATCACCGCGAGCGCGCAGGCCGTCGGGCCTTTGAAGATCGCCGTGAGGAGCACGAGCGAGGGTGGTGTGGCGACCCAGACCGCCAGGCTGCGCAGTGTGCGACAGTGATAGCACTCAGGGCCGCGGCCATGGAGCGCGTAGCCCTCTGCCGCGGCCCAGCCCGCCCGCCGGCAGCGGCGCCACCATTGCGAGAAGCGGGTAAGTGCCGCGTCATGGCGGGTCATGGCTGCATCGAGCCTGTGGATCCGCCAGCCCGCTTGCTCGAGCCTTAGGCACAGCTCAGGCTCCTCGCCTGCGATCAAGTCCTCGCGAAAGCCGCCGACCGCGGCCAGCGCTTTCAGCCGCATCAGCGCGTCGCCACCGCAGGCCGCGGCATCGCCGGGTGGGGTGTTCCACTCCATATCCGCCAGCCGGTTCCAGGGGGATGCATCTGGCGCGCGCTCCCGGCGCCGACCGCAGACGACGGCGTAGCCCGGATTGGCGTCAAGGAAGGCGACGGCCTGGATCAGCCAGCCGGGGTCGAGCGTGCAATCCCCGTCGATCAGTTGCACATAGGCGCCCGGGTTGTCGCCAAGGGCCGCGATGCCGGCGTTCCGCGCGCGGGCGGCGGTGAAGGGGACCGCTGGGTCGAGCGTGACGACAGTGGCGCCTCGCACCTCGGCTGCTTCGACGCTGCTATCGGTCGAGCCGCTATCGACATAGACGATGGGCGTGGCACGGCCGGCCAAGCTCTCGAGGCAGGCGATGAGGCGCGCGCCTTCGTTCCGCCCGATGGCGACGGCTGCGACGACCATCTCGTCCGATGGCGTGCTCAAAGATGCGCCATGAGGGCTGCGAGGGGATCACCCGCTTCGGGCCCGACGATCGCAGCGGTCTGATCGGTCGCGAGGCGGGGCAGGCGCGGCGTCGTGATCTCAAGCCCAGGCCGCGCGGCGGCGAGGTAGGCGCAGAGGCTCTCACCCGCCGCCTTGGCCGCTGCGTATTCGGCGAAGCGCGACTCCGGTTCGGCAACGAAGACGGTCGAGGGATAGAAGACGCGCTCAAGCTCCGGCAGTGCCGCGACGAGCCTGGCGAAGGCGGTGACGAAGAAGGCTGAATACGTCTCGAACAGCGCCTCATCGAGACCGGCTCGCGCGCCCTGCCTGATCTTCGGCGCCGCGAAGTACAGGAGGTCCGTGATCCCGGTCGGCAGCGTTGGTGCGGCTGCGGTGACGTCGAGCGGTACCGCAGTTGCTTCGGTACCATGGGCGCGGATCTCGGCGGCGACTGCCTCTCCATCCGCACGACCGCTTGCATAGGTCAGCGTCACACGCGCCCCACCGGCCGCCATGAGCTTCGCAGCGACTTCGCCTACGCCGCGGGAGCCGCCGATGATGAGCGCGTGGTGACCGGCGAAGGGCGCCGCGCCGCGCCCCGATGCGGCGAGCCGAGCCGCGACTTCGGGCATCGAGAGCTGACGGCTGGCGGAGGGGCGCAAGAAGGCCGTGAGCGTGCCCTCGGTACCAGCGCCTTCCAGGCGGATCTCCGCGAGGCGCAGTTCCGGGTGGAAGAAGTCGCACTGCCAGGAGAGTGCTGCGTCGCTGCCCGCCGCCGCCGAGAAGGTGAGATCGAGCTCTGAGTAAAGCGAGTGGAGCCCCGGGCAATGCATCCCCACAATCCGGGTCGAGGCGAGGAGCACCGCGAGGGTCCCGGGATCGAAGCCCGTTGCGGCAAGCGCCGGAAAGAGCGGAGCGAGCCGCGTTGGATCGACCACGAGCCGTTCGTGCCCCGCGGCATCCGGCATCGCGTCCGCGTCCAACGGCGCAGGATCGGGAACCGGCAATTCGGGGCCAGGACCTGGGGCAGGCAGGGCGCAGGGCTGATCCGCTGGCTCAAGCGTGATCTCGGCGGCGAGGGTGTCGGAGGTGAAGATCTCCGCCGTTTCGCGCCCGGCGCTGTTGCGCGACCAAGCCAGCGACGTGTCGCGGCCCAAGAGCACGGGCGCTTTGAAGCCCGCGCGGATCGCTGCGGGTGTCTTTAGGGTGCCTCGATCTTTGGCGAGTTGGTCGAGTGCCCATAGAACGAGGTGGAGGCCATGCACCACCGGCTCGCCGAAGAGGGTGCGTCTGGCGGCGACTGAGTCCACATGGATCGGATTGAAATCGCCGCTCAACGCCGCGAAGGCCTGTTGATCTGCGAGGTCGAATTGCCGGGTCGCCATCGCTGGTTCAAGCAGCCCGCGCCCGCTCGGCGGCGATGGCGTCGGTGAGCTGCGAGAAGCTGCGGATCCCGCCGAGTGTCGCTGCCGTCAGCCGGATGCCGAGGCGGCGCTCGATTTCCATGCCGAGTTTCAGGTGGCCGAGGCTGTCCCACCGCTCAATCGTGTCCATGCTAGCGGTGGACAGATCGATATCCTTGTCGAGCCGGAAGAGCTTGCAGAAGAGCGCCGCGAGCTCCGGTTCTGCGCCGCCGGGTCCGCCCGCCGGACCAGCTTTCGCCGGTGCTTCTTGCGGCTCGGGCTGCATCGGCGGTTGGATTGGCGCCTGTGCCTCGATGGTTGGTTTCGTGGATGGAGACGATGCCGCCGTCGGAACCCCGTCGGACCACACGATGGCAGCCTCTGGCCCCTCGACTTGGAAGTAGTTGGGGATGGGCGCGGCGCCTTCGGAGGCGAGGTTCCGGCGATAGAGGGTCTGGCCCTCGGTGCTCGCGTTCGGATCGAGGGTGACGTAGCCGCTCGCGGCAAAGACGTTGCGGCAGGGCGTGTTGCGAGGGGTCTCGATGATTTGACCGATGATCGCCTCGGTGCCGAGCGTCTTGGACCGGGCGCTGGCCCAGGCGGCGATGGCATGCTCGACCGTCCGGCCAAGGACGCGGCAGGACAGGACGAAGCTGTCGACCCAAACCGCGCCTGGCTGCCGCCCAGCCTGTACCCCGGCGTCCTCGGGATGCGCCGAGGCCATCGCATCGTCATGGCGCAGGACCAGGACACCCATCAGCTCGTCCTCGACGTGCCGGTCGCGGTAGCCCACTGCATAGACCTCGCCACCCTCGGCGATGATCGCGTCCACTGCCGACGCATCGTGGCGCCGGGTCGTGGTGTTGAACTGGTTCGTCTTGGCGAAAAGCTGAAGCACGCGCTGGCGGTTCATTTCGCCGAAGGGTTCGAAGCGCAGCACCATGCCGAGGTCGCGATAGAACGCCTCGACATTCTCGAAATTCCGCCGTTCCGCGTTCACGCGCCCGCGCACCCGATACTGCGCTGTGCGCTTGAGGTCGGATTTGGTGAGCGCGACGGTCTCGAGAAACGGGTTGTCGAGGAGCCAGGGTGTCAGCTCCTCGGGCGCGGATGGGAAGTGGGGGACGACGGCGTTCGACAGGTTGCGGCGCATCTTGGCGCGCTCAACCGGGTTGTCGTCGATGAACATGCAGGACGCTTCGCCAAGCCCGAGCTCGTCGAGCATGCTGGCCACATTCATCGACTTCTCGTTCCAATCGATGCGATGGGCGACGAAGTCCTCCAGCGTCAGCACCATCTCCGGGTGTTCAGTGATCATGCGGAGGGCGATATCCTCGTCGTTCTTGGACGCGATGGCGAGCGCGATGCCGCGGGCGGAGAGGGCGCGGATCGCGGTCTGAAACTCCTGATAGGCGGTGCCCGGGTAGCTGCCGCCGAGTGCGACGCCGCCGATGCCATCCTCGCCGATGATCCCACCCCAGAGCGTGTCGTCGAGATCGAGCACCAGAAGGCGCGTCGTTTGTCCTCGGAGTGCGAGGAGCGCGCCGAAGACACGGCGGCTGAGCCGGTTTGCGAAGGCTTCGCCGAAGGGCACGCGCCCCATATGCCAGAAGCCTCCGGGCGCTGCCGCATCGAGCCCCACTTCGGCGATGATGGCGCCAGCATCGATCAGGTGGGTGTCGGGGTGCTCTGCGATGGCGGCCGTGATTTGCGCATTGGCCCGCGCCAGCAGATCGGCGGCGCCGAGCGGGGCGCCATCGGGCCCGACGGCATCGTCTGCAAGGCCGAGGCGGGAGCGCGAGAACTGCGCGAGGCTGAGGACGAGCACGGGGCCCGGCAGCGCGCTGCGGGCACTCTCGATCAGGCTGAGGAAGGGCGCGAGCGCGGCTTCGACCGCAGCCTCTCGATCCTCGGGTGCGACGCTCAGCGGATTGGCGAGGAGCGGGCCGAGCACGTCCTCCCCACGCTCTGCGATCAGTGCCGCGCGGGTCGACGGCTCGCCAGCCATCGCGGCGCGAAGCGGGGAAGCCTCGTCCAGAAGCGCCATCTGTGCCGTGCCGAACGGAGGTACCTCAGTCTCGATCTCCAGGCCTAGGTGCCCACCTTCTTCGGCGAGGCTCATGGCCAGGTAGTCGAGGTTTTGCGAGCCGAGGAGCGCGATCCGTCCCATGCTGCGCGGCGTCGTGAGCATCGGCGTGGGGGGCGGCGCGGCGGGCGCTTTAGCCTCCGACGGCCTCGCCGCAATCGCCGGCTCATCCTGAGCTGGCGTAGGAGCAGCAACCTGCGGCGCGACGGACGGGGCGAGCGAGACGATCTGCGCCGGGTTGCCCATCACGGTAGCACCCGAGGGCACGTCGGTGATCACGAGGGCATTGGCGCCGATCTTCGCGTCCTCACCCACCAAGACCGCGCCACCAACGCAGGCGCCGGCGCCGATATCCGCGCGGGCGCCCACGATCGGGAGGGCTGCGTTGCGCCCGGTCTGGCCGACGCCGATGGTTGTGTTCTGCCGGATCTGCACATCGTCGCCGATGGCGCGGCAGCCGAGGATGATGCCGCCATGGTGCCAGATGCGCACCCGTCGGCCGAGCTGCACCGTGTACCAGAGCGAGATGCCGCCAAAGACCTCAACGAATTTGAACATCGCGAGGTAGAGGAGCGTCGCGGGCGCACGGATGACCTTGGGCTGGTCCATACGCCAATTGCCGAAGCGGCTGGTGAAGACGGCCCAGAAACCTTGCTCGAGGATCCGCCGCTCATGCGTGCGGAAATCCTCGGCGACGAGCGCCCAGAACGAGATGCCCTTGGGATTGTCGTTGCTGCGGCCGCGCTCGGCCACGGGGGGGATCGCCATCGCGGCTTCGGCCTCGCGATAGGCGTCGGAGGCACCGTCGTCGGACATGGCGGTTCCCTCTCTCGCAGGGGCACGAGCGGCTGTGCCCGGCTCTCCGCCCGGTTCGGACTGCGCCCAGGCCGTGCGCGCGGAGGGCGGCGGGGAGAGGCGGGCGAAGAGCACATGGCGCGCGAAGTCCTGGATGAAGCCCGGGGCGAAATCCGAAGGCTTGCCGCGGAGGCGCCGCTGCGCGGTGCCCGCGATCATGCCGATAAGGCGAAGGAGCGCGATCCCGCGCGCGCCGAGAGGTCCGTGATTGCGCGCGAAGTAACGGGCCCAGGCCTCGAAGCGGTAGGCGGGTGTGCGCCCCTCGCGCGCCTGGCCATGGGTGATGCCCGTCGCGCTGCCTGCTTCATGCTCGAAGATCGCTGACGGCAGATGCCAGGCCTCCCAGCCCAGTCGGTTGCCGCGCTGCTGATAGTCGATCTCCTCGAAATAGAGGAAATAGCCCTCGTCCATGTCGCCGAGCGCCTCGAAGGTCTCGCCGCGGATGAGGGTGGCCGTGCCGGTGACCCAGTCGACCTGAGCCGGTTCTTCGAGCGCCTCCAGCACCGTGGGGTAGCGGCGGAGGAGCGTGCCGATGCCGAGTGCCGTCGCGAGCTCTGAGCCGGCGGAGGGGAAGCGGAAGGCGCCGGGCCAGGTCGAACCGTCGGGATTAGCGAGGCGGGGCCCGACGAAGCCCGCGCGTGGCAGGGCGCGCATCAGCTCCAGCATCGCGGTGAGCGCGCGGGGCCGGACGGCGGCATCGGGGTTGTGGAGCAGCACCGCCTCGGGCGCGATGCCCGTTTCGGCGCCATGACGGCGGATGGCGCGGAAGGCGAGGTTGTTGCCCGCCGCGAAGCCGCCATTGACGGCTGAGCGGATGAGCGTGACTTGGCCTTCCCAACCATTGGCGGCAATCGCGCCGGCCAGATCGTCCGCATCGGTGCCGGGGCTCGCATTGTCGACGATGTAGGCGTGGTGGCCGCTGCCAGGCAGGCGCTCGAACTCCGCCAGCAATGCCGGAAGCGATGCGATCACCATCGGGGCGGTTGTATAGTTGACGATGGCGACCGCGACGCCCTCGCGCGGTGTCGGTGCGCCGAGGGAGCGGGTTGCCTGAGCGCTTTGCTCGTCCCTCATGCCGCGCCCTTTCCGGTCGCGTCGCCGGTCGCGTGGCTCAGGCGATAAGCGAGCGCCGCTCCTAGGAGGCGGGGCAGCAGCAGGAGGCAGGCGAGGTAGCGGCCGGCGAGGCGTTTCGGTTCCTTCGCGAGACGCCAGATCCATTCGAGGGCCAGCTTACGCACCAAGACGGGTGCGCGTTGCTGTCGGCCGGCTGCGAAATCGAGGGCGGCGCCGAGGCTCGCAAAGCCGATCCCGGGCAGCTTTGACTGGGCCATGGCGGCGAAACGCTCCTGCTTCGGTGCGCCGAGAGCGAGCAGACATAAGCCCGCGCCGCTTTCGCCGATCCGCTCGATCAGCGCCTTCGCCGCGTCGCCGTTGGGGTCGAACCCGCGGGCCGGAGCGTGCAGGAGCGCGATCTCGAGGGCGGGGGCTGCGGTGCGGAGGCGGGTCGCGGCTGCTTCGAGCGTATCCTCGGTGCTGCCAACCAGGGCGACGGACACGCCTTGGCGCGCGGCGGCGGCGGCGAGAGGAACGATCAGGTCTGCGCCCGGGACGAGTTCGACGGGGTGGCCGGCGAGGCGGGCTAGCCAGACGATGGGGTTGCCGTCCGCCGTCACCAGATCATGCGCGGCATAGGCTTCGCGGAACGCCGCGTCCTTCCGCAGTTTGACCAGGTGATCGAGGTTGAGTGTCGCGAGTGAGAAGCCCGCCCGAGCGGCGAGCCGCGCCTCGACCGTCGATAGGAGCGCGTCCCAGCTTGGCGCTGTGATGCGGGCGCTCGTACCCGGCAGAGTGAAGCCTTGGGGATTGGAGGCTGGGCGGGGCGCGGCGCTGTCACCCGCTGGAAAGCTCTCGGCGCGCGTCATGCTGCGGCCTCTGCGCGGGGCGGCGTGTTGCCATGGCGGCTTGCCCAGAGCGTGGCACCGGCGGCGTCGATCGCAGCGATGGCGCGCGCCTTGCCGCGCAGCAGCGCCTGACGCTGATAGGCGCGGATGAAGCGGATGAGCGCGCGATCCTCCTGCTGCGGCGCGCCCGCCATCCAGGCGTTGAGATAGCCCCAGGCCATGGCGAGCCCGCCCAGTACGAGCGGGGGATGGGTCATGCGGAAGACACAGGTCGCGGCATAGTACAGCGGGTCGCTGCCCATGAACCATTGCCCCGCACCATGCCGCGCCCGGCCCGTCAATACGCCCTTTTGCGACGAACCCATGGGACGGAGATGCTCGAAACGCAGATCCGGCGCGTCCCAGCTTTCCGCCATCCAGCCGAGGCTGCGTGCCTTGTGGCAATCGATGCCGTCCCACATCACGCCGCGGACGAAGCCGCCGATCTCCTCGAAACACGAGCGGCGGTAGAACTTGGTCATGCCGACCGACATCTCGTCCCCGCATTTCTCGCTCACCAGCGTGCCGGCGGCGGTGCGCATATAGGGCTTGCCCGAGCAAGTGCCGAGACGCGGCTCGGCCTCCATCCGCTCGATCAGCGTCTCGAAATAGCGGGGCGGGAGGTCCAGATCGAGATCGAGCTTCGCGATGTAAGTATATGACCGATCAAGTATTTCATAGCCTGCGTAGAACGCATCGACCACACCTGGTCCGACCGCACGATGGCCGCGATCGGCGCGCGTGACGATGCGTATCGCGGGGTGCGCGCGCGCATACTCCGCCAGGATCGCAGGCGTCTCGTCGGTCGAGCCGTCATCGATGATGATCCAACGCGCAGGCGGCAGGGTTTGCGCTAGCACGCTGTCGAGCGTGCGGCGCATATACTGTGCCTCGTTCCGGCAGGGCGAGATGAGCGCATAGTCCCGCGCCGGTATGGTCATCCTCGCTAGCCCCTATCGCCGTTCGCGCCGGCCCCATTCGCCCTTGCGGATACCGGAAATGCTGCGGAGCGGCAAGAAATGAGCATCGCGCCGAGAAGTGAAGGATGTGTCGAAGTGGCCGCTCCGGCGGGGCGGAGCGGCCGGGTCTCAGGCCCGCATCCGTTCGCCACGCGGGTCGTAGAGGGGTTTGAGCGACGCCGTGGCGGGCACGCGGGAACCCGCGATCTCGATCTCGTAGCGCGAGGCGAGGAGCTGGTCGGGTTTCTCGCCCCCGCTCGGCACATAGCCGAGGCCGATGGCGGCGCCGAGATGGTGACCATAGGCGCCAGAGCTGAGATAGCCGACGACCTCGCCATCGCGAAGGACGGCCTCGTTGTGGTAGAGCATCGGCTCCGGATCGTTGAGCTGGAACTGCAAAAGACGGCGGGAGAGGCCCTCCTCGCGCTTCTTCAGCACTGCCTCTCGACCGATGTAGTGCGTCTTCTCCTTGCCGAGGGCGAAGCCGAGGCCCGCCTCTAGAACATGGTCCTCGCAAGTGATGTCGTGGCCGAAATGGCGGAAGGCCTTCTCGATCCGGCAGGTGTCCATCACATGCATACCGCAGAGCTTCGCCTCCAGCGGGTCGGCTGCGGCCATCACCGTCTCGAAGGCGTGCCCGGCCATGTCGGAGGGGATGTAGATCTCCCAGCCAAGCTCGCCGACATAAGAGACGCGGTGGGCGCGGGCGAGCCCCATGCCGAGCTCGATCTCTTGGGCCCAGCCGAAGGGATGCGCCTCGGTCCCGAAATCCGCGGGGGAGACGGCCTGGAGCAGCTTCCGCGCGTTCGGGCCCATGATGGCGAGGACGCCTTCGCCGGCCGTCACATCCGTGATCACGACGTGGCGTTCGCCGAGATGGCGGCGAAGCCAGGTCTCATCCGCGAGGCGGGTCGCGGCGGGAGTGACGACGAGGTAAGCGGTCTCGGAGAGGCGGGTAACGGTCACATCCGCCTCGATCCCGCCGGCCGTGTTCAAGAATTGGGTGTAGACGATGCGCCCGGCGGGCACCGCCATCTCGGCCCCGCAGACCTCGTTCAGGAAAGCCTCCGCATCGCGCCCTTCGACGCGCAGCTTACCAAAGCTCGACATGTCGTAGACGCCGATATTCTCGCGGATCGCGCGATGTTCGGCGGCAGCGTTCGGGAACCAGTTCTGGCGGTCCCATGAGTAGACGTATTCACGCTCTTGGCCCGGCGTGGCGTACCAGTTGGCGCGCTCCCAACCGGCGATCTCTCCGAACACAGCACCCCGAGCCTCAAGCTGAGCGTGGAAGGGGGAGCGGCGGACGCCGCGGGCCGTGGCCTTTTGGCGATAGGGAAAATGGTCGGCGTAAAGGAGGCCGAGCGTCTCCTTCGAGCGTTCGAAAAGGTACTGCTTGTTGCCCTGGAAGGGCTGCATCCGGGAGATGTCGACATCGCCTAGATCGAACGGCTTCTCGCCGGTCTCCATCCAACCCGCGAGCGCCATGCCGGCGCCGCCCGCGCTTTGGATGCCGATCGAGTTGAAGCCCGCCGCGACCCAGTAGTTGTCGAGCTCGGGTGCAAGACCGAGATGATAGGCGTCGTCGGGCGTGAAGCTTTCCGGGCCGTTGAAGAAGGTGTGGATCCCGGCCTCGGCAAGCATCGGCATGCGGTTCACGGCGTTCTCAAGGATGGGCTCGAAGTGGTCCATGTCCTCGGGAAGCTGATCGAACTCGAAATTCGCGGGGATGCCGTCCATGCCCCAGGGTTTGGCGTCGGGCTCAAAGGCGCCGAGGAGCATTTTGCCGGCGTCTTCTTTGTAGTAGGCGCATTCGTCGGGGACGCGGAGGACGGGGAGCTGGGTCAGCCCCTCGATCGCCTCGGTGACGATGTAGAAGTGCTCGCAGGCGTGGAGCGGCACGTTCACGCCGGCCATGCGGCCGAGCTTGTGGCCCCACATGCCGCCGCAATTCACCACATGCTCGGCCTCGATGGTGCCGGCTTCTTCGCCCTGGACCCAGTCCACATGGGTCACGCGGCGGCCGGTTTTGTGGAGGCCGGTGACTTCGGTCCGCTCCAGCACCTTGGCGCCCATCTGCCGGGCCCCCTTGGCGAGCGCGAGCGCGATGTTGGCCGGATCGCCTTGGCCGTCCTGGGGCAGCCAGACGCCGGCGAGAACGTCCTCGGTGTTCAGATGCGGGTAGCGGGCGCGGATCTCGTTCGGGCCGATGGGTTCGACCTCGACGCCGAATGCCCGCGCCATCGAGGCCTGGCGAAAGATCTCCTCCCGCCGTGCCTCGGTCAGCGCGACGGTGATCGAGCCGCAGCGGCGAAAGCCGGTGGAAACACCCGTTTCCGCCTCGAGCGTGCCGTAGAGTTCCTGGCTGTATTTCGCGAGCTTGGTGAGGTTCGCGGTGGCGCGGAGCTGCGCGATGAGCCCCGCCGCATGCCAGGTGGTGCCGGAGGTGAGCTGGCGGCGTTCCAACAAGACCACGTCGCGCCAGCCCTGCTTGGCCAAGTGATAGGCGACGGAGCAGCCGATGACGCCGCCGCCCATGACGACGACGCGGGCGGAGGAGGGGGGAAGGGCCATCACTGTCTCCTCAGGCGCGCAGGCGGGCGTTTTCGGGGTCCCAGATGGGCCCGTCGCCATGGACGGTCGCCGGATAGCGCTCGCCATAGATCTCGATTTCGAGCTTGGTGCCCGGCGCGCTCACATCCGAGCGCAGCATGGCGAGGGCGATCGCGCTGTCGACGCGGTAGCCCCAGCTCGACGAGGTAACCTCGCCGACGCGCGTCTCCCCCTGCCAGACATTCGACATATAGGGAGCATCGCAGCCATTGGTCTCGACCAGCATGGTGGCGAAGCGCTTGGCCGGGCCCCGCTGCTTCTCGGCGAGGAGTGCGGCACGACCCGGGAAATCCTGCTCCTTGTTGAAGCGGATGAACCGGTCGAGCCCACCTTCGAGGAGCGAGTAGTCGGTCGAGAGATCGCCCTTCCAGGCGCGGTAGCCCTTCTCCATGCGGAGCGAGTTAAGCGCGAACATCCCGAAGGGTTTGGCACCCGCCGCCGTTACGGCGTCCCAGATCGCGCCGAGGGCGGTGCCCTCCGCATGGACCTCCCAACCGAGTTCGCCTGCGAAGCTGACCCGGGCGAGCATCGCTGGGCGATCCGCGACGTTTGCGGACTGATGGCTGAGCCAGGGTAGGGAAAGGTCGCCATCGGTAAGGCCCGCCAGGATCGAGCGGCTTTCGGGGCCGGTCACGAGCAGGGTGGAAAGCTCTTCGGTACGATCCACGAGCGTGAGGCTGCCATCCGCCGGTAGCGCTTTGGCAAGCAGCTCAAAGTCGTGCCATTGCGCGGCGGCGGCGGTGATCAGCGTGAACTCGTCCTCGCCATGCCGGATCACCGACATCTCGGTGACGATCCGCCCGCGCTCATCTGGGAAATAGGCGAGCGTGAGGCGTCCAGGCTTCGGCAGGCCGCCGGCGATGCGGGTGCGGAGCCAGTCGGCCGCGCCCTCGCCCGAGAGTGCGAAGCGGGAGAAGCCGCAGATGTCGATCACGCCGCAGTGATCGCGCACAGCCTCGCATTCCTCGCGGATGCGCGGCTCCCAAGGGCCGCTGCGGGACCAGGTCTGCGTCGTTTCCTCCGAGGTGTCGTCGCCCGCTTGCGCGAACCAATTCGCACGCTCCCAGCCATTGTAGGGGCCGAACTGCGCGCCAGCGGCGGCCAGACGGTCATGCAGGGCCCCGCGCTTTTTGTCGCGCCCGGCGGGCCAGGCGTGGCGGGGGAAGTGCATGGCGTATTCGTGGCCATAGATCTCCATGCCCTTTTGCTTGGCAAAGTCGTCGTCGGCATAGGCGGTGTAGCGGCGCGGATCGACCGACCACATGTCCCACTCGGTCTGGCCGTGCACGATCCACTCGGCCGCGACTTTGCCGGCGCCACCGCCCTGCGCGATGCCGAAGGTGAAGCTGTGCGCCTCGAACGCGTCGCGCACGCCCGGCATCGGGCCGATCATC
>JBCCDG010000122.1:0-12293 GCA_039030915.1 Pseudomonadota bacterium
CCGCGGCCAGGGCGAGACGGGTGTGCGTGTGACTGCTCATGGCTGCCTCCTGTCACTTAGCCTGTTCGGCGAGCTTCTTGGGATCGGTCGCCCCGGAGGACGTGCCATCTGCGCCGGCTCCCTCCTGGTTCGTCCCGCCGTCGCCGCCAACCCCATCCGTCTCGGGGTTCGAGTTTTGGCCGGCCTCCTCAAGCGCGGCCTGGGCGTTGACCAGCTTGGCCTGGGCCTCGACGCGCTTGGTCTCGCTTTCGAGCAGCTTGGTCTCGACATCCGCCTCACCCATCTGCTGGGTCGCCGCCTGGATCGGCGCGGCCACGATGGCCCCCGCGACCCCCGCGATCCCGGTGACGACGCCGAGCGCCTCGGCCGGCTTGTTCTCGACAAAGCGCGTCGGCGCGCCGGCGGCGAACTTCTCGTACTTCACCGTGCGGGTGACGCCGAGGCTGCGCTCGACCGGCAGCGCCACCAGCCGCGAGCCGTTCGGCGAGGGCAGGCTGGTGATCGAGACGACCGGGGTTTTCCCATCTTCTTCGATCCGGCGCAGCACGAGCCGCACGGTCTTGGTCGGGCGGATGTAGACGCCCTCGATCGGCGGCCCCGGCGGCGCGGGCGGTGCGCATTCCTCGCATTCGAAGACCAGATTGTATTCCTTGATGACCTTGTTCACCGCCGGCAGATCCACATGCGGATCGAACAGCAGGCGCTGGACCACCGTCTCCGCCACGGCCCTCTCGGGCTGCTGGTCTCCGTCGGCGCTGAAGAACTGCGCGGCCACCTCGACACCCTTCTGGATGGTCTCGAAGGTCCGGTCCGTGGTCTTGCCATCGATCAGCGAGACGAAGCCGGTCTCGCCTTCGAGCTCGGCGGTGAACTCGTCGTCCGACAGGATGCTCGGGGTGTAGCGCAGGGTGTAGACATGGGCCGGGTCACCCTGGATCCGGACGCCGTCGGCGATACCATCCGCCTCGTTGTTCTTGATCGTGGCATCGGCCGTTCCGGGCGGCGGCACGGTCCGGATAAAATGGCGACCGCCCCGCTTGACCACCGTGGCCTGGATCAGCAGCCGCGGCAGGGTGTAGACGAGATTGGCGGACACCGGCTCGGCGCTCGAGGGACCGAGATTGCGGCTCTCGACGACGCTGCATCCGGCGAGGATGGCGCCGAGGGCGAACGCCGAGACGGTCGCTCGGAACACCGTGCGGCGCGGGGCGTGGCGGGGTGCAGGGCGGGGGGGACGTGTCATGGGCATGGGTCTCTCCGGTCTCTCACTATTGCATCAGATCGTGGTTGTGGACGGCGACGCGCTCGAGCCAGTGCACATGGGGGAGCACGTCGGTGTAGATCCCCTGGAGGCCGTAGCGCGCGCATCCGACGCCCCAGCTGACGACGCCGACCAGCATGTTCTGCTCCTGGGCGAAGCCGTCCGTGCGCGTGCGCTTGAAGATCGCGCCGCCGCCGCTGTCGGCGTTGCAGCTGTCGGCCCCGCCGGTGATGAAGCCGGCACAGAAGGAGCCCTCGGTGACGTCGAGGCCGATACGGCCGTGGTGGTCCTGGCATGCGAACTGGTCGGAATAGGGCAGGCGCACCGTCTTGAGCGTGGGCGAGAAGGGCCCGCCCTCGCTGGTGCGGCCCCAGCCGTTGACCGAGATCGCGGCGGTCACCTGCTGATAGCGCGTGGCATCGGCGAGCCTGGGCAGCGCAATCGGGTTCAACTCCTTGCCCCGGCCTTCCGGCGGGCCCAGGATCAGCACCGCGATGTCGTTCTCGAGCCCGGTGCGGCCGGTGCCGAAGCCCGGATGCGGCACGATGGCCAGCACCGGCATCTTCCAGCCGTCCGAGCCCGAGATGTCGAGCGCACCGGCCCGCACCCGGAGCGGGCTCTCCGACCCGACCTCGAGCAGCGCGCCGTTGACGTCGAAGACGCAGTGGGCCGCGGTGATCGCCATCGGCGGCGGGCCGTCCCTGAAATTGAGCCAGCCGGCGAAATAGGGACCGCCGGCATCGTAGCGGATGTTCGGATGCACGAGGCTCGCGCCGCAGAAATGGCCAGCCGCGTCCTCGAGCGAGGCGATGAAGTTCCAGTCGCTGACCGGATCGACATCCTCGAGCACATCGCGCCCGCCGACGATGCGCATGCTGCTCCGGGCGCGGGCGTGCTGGCTTTGCGCGGCGGCGGCGCTGCCGGCACCGGGCTCGGTCGCAGACTGGGCGGGCGCGTCGACCGGGGCGAGCAGCGCTGCGGCGGCGAGCAGGCCGAGGCCGAGCAGCACGCGCAGCGGCGGTCTCGGGGCGGAATGGATCGGGGGGGTCATGGCATCCTCCTCTCGGGGCCGGGGCTGCGGGGTCAGTTGCTCTGCCGGAGATGCGCTTGCGCGATCTCGATCTCGTTGCGCACCACGCGCAGGCCGGGGACGCTGTCCTCGAGCCAGTCGATCACCGCGGCATCGGCGAGCAGCGCGTAGATCCCGCCGCCGCCGCAGCTCCGGTTGGCCGCGCGCGAGGTCAGCGCCAGCGCCGCGAGGGTGCCGTCCGCGAGGCGCACGAAGACGCCCGCACCGCTGTCGCCGCGGCAGGTGTCGGTGCCGTCGTCGATCAGGAGCGCGATCTCCCGGTCGGGCAGGCAGACCGCGATGGTCTCGCAGGCGCCGGGGACCAGGTCCGAGCTGAAATGCGTCTTCCGCCCGCCATAGGCCTCGGCGCTGTTGGTGCCGAAGCCGGCCACCATGACGCTGCGCACGCGGGCCACGAGGTCCGGATGGAGGATGCCGGCGACGGTCTCCGCCTCGGGCAGCGAGAGCGGCTGGTTGAGGCCCACGAGGGCGATGTCGCGGAGCCTGTAGAGCGCGCGCTCCCGGGCCACGAGATCGGGCGCATCGGCGGGCATGGCGTGCCACTCGGCGAGCGGCGTGCAGAAGTCGGGGGGCTCCGCCCCGTCCGGGCGGAAGAGCTGCACCGCATCTTGTGCGACGACCCGGGTGCGGTCGCGCGGGCCGCTCTGACGGGCGCCCGAGAGCGGGACCTCGCCGCCGATCGCGGCAAAGTTCAGCTTGTTGGAACAGGTGCAGTGGGCCGCCGTCACCACCCAGCCCGGCGCGATCTGGATAGCGGTGCATTGGGCCATGGCGCTGTCATGGAGCGCCACGGCGGCGTGAAAGCAGGGCGCGCTGGTGCCCCGGCCGCAGCCGCCCGTGCCGTCGGCCGCGACCTGATCGGCCCGCGGTCCGACCGCAAAGGGCTCGACCGGAACGGCGCCCGGCCCGACCGACTTGATCCAGTCGAGCGGATCGGTCAGCCGCGCCAGCTCGGGCCGCTCGAGATCGCGCGGTGTCAGCACCACCGGCACGCCGTCGACGGTGACCGGCAGGACGCGGATGTACTCGGCGACCCCGTCCGGCAGGCCGCGACGGCGGGCGATCTCGCGGCGCGCCTCAAGGCTGCTGAGGCGCTCATGCGCCGCACCGGTCAGGATGCCCGTCGCTCCCGTCGCCCCCGGCGCGGCCGGGTCCGCCCCGATCTCCGCGCCGAGGTCGGGCCGGAGTGCCCGCGTCGCCGCCAGCGTCTCGAGCACCCAGGGCATGGCGGGCGCGATCTCTTCGTACTCCTCCCGGCGCTGGTCCGAGAACCGCGCGATGCCGGCGGTGGTGACGCCGCCGGCGGTCACGCCCGCGGTCTCGTCCAGCAGCTCCCGGACCCGCCCCTCGTCATAGGCGGCATCGGGCTGCGCGACATAAGCGTCGAGCATCCGGGTGAGGGCGCGCGTCTCGAGATCCGGGCCGACCGGCGCATCGGAGCGCACGAGGTCTTCCGACCGGACGGTGCTCTCTGCCTGCCGCCGCGACTGCGTGCCCGGTTCCGTGCGCGGTCCCGTGACCCTGCCGGTGCCCGCCTCGGCTCCGCCGCTGTCGGGCAGGAACAGGCGCTCGTCGATGAGCACCGGCGCGCGGAACTCCCGCTCGCGTTCCAGCTCCTCGAGGGTCCGGTCGAAGGTGTCCAAGCCATAGCCGCCCGGGATCTCGAGCATCCGGAATTCGGCCGGCGGAGCGTCGCCGTAGCCCTGCCCGCTCGCCGGTCCCGCTGTCGCGGAAGTGAGAATAAGCGCGGCACAGAATGCGCCGCCAAGCCGTGAGCCCGTCATCGCAGTTCCTCCCAATCGGGCCGGGCGGGACAGACCACCGCCGCCTGGCCGGCGCACCTCTCGGCGCCGTTTATGGGAGAAGGCTAGGCAGGGGGCGTTAGGTGGCCGTGAGCACAGGGTTTCGGCAACGTGAATTGCGCGTGAAATGCGCCGGGGCTCGGGCGTTGGCGGCCGGGGCCGCTAGAACAGCAGCCGGGCGCCAGCGCCGTCCTCGCTGAGATAGTACGCCCGGAGTATCTCCACGATCCGCCCAGGCTTGCGGAAAGTCTCGGGCCGCGAACCAAGATCGGCCACAATGTAGGCGATCCGCGCCTCCGAGAAACAGGTGCGCGAGGCGATCGCCTCGCCGCGGGCGACGTCGATGATCAGCTGTTCGAGAAGCTGGCGCGGTGAGTGCGGTAGACCGCCGGCGAACGGGTCCCAACGCGCCCCCGATGATCATCCAGCTGAAACCGGAGTCGGCACTTCACTGTGGCGCTCTGGCGCCGATGGAGCAACGGGCGGTTGGCGGAGCGCATCCACGACACGGAGCGGGCCACCCGTTGCGGTGAACCGGGCGGCACAGGCCACCGGCGTTTTGGTAGCCGATCGCTGAGTGCGGCCGGCGGTGGTTGTAGTCGATGACCCTTCGGGCGACGTGCTGGCGGGCCGCGTCGAGGCTGAAGAACAGCGTCTCGTTGAGCCACTCGTCACGCATCCGGGCGTTGAACGTCTCCCAGATGCCGGTCTGCTGCGGCTTTCCGGGGGCGATGAAGTGCCAGGCGATCTGGGCCGACTGCGTCCAGGCGAGCATGGCGTTCGAGGTGAACTCCGTGCCGTGATCCGAGACGATGAGATCGGGCTTGCGGCGCCTCGCGACGATTGCCTTGAGCTCCCGCGCGACGCGGCGACGAGAGATCGAGGTGTCGACCACAGCCGCGAGGCATTCCTTCGTCACATCGTCGATGACATTGAGGATGCGCAGGTGCCGCCCGCTGACGAGCTGATAGTGGACGAAGTCGATGGACCAGCGGGCGTTTGGCTTCGCCTCCAGAAGGATCGAGGCGCGTGTCCCCATCGCCTTCTTACGCCCTCGCCGCTGGCGTACGGTGAAGGGGACAAGGTGCCGGACGAGACGACGATCTGGCGGTTTCGAGAGGCCCTGGTTCAGGCGGGCGCGGTGGAACGGCTCTTCGCGCGGTTCGATGCGCACCTCAGAGAGGCGGGCTATCTCGCCCCTCTCAGCGATAGCAGTGCAATCGCCCGCCGGGCAGTGATGGGTTGGCAGATCGTGGACGCGTCGATCATCGCGGCTCCGTGCCAGTGCATGACCGACGAGGAGAAGGCCTTCGTCAAGGGCGGCGGCATTCCCGATGCGTGGTGTGCCACGCCAACCAGGCTCGCCCAGAAGGATCGCGATGCGCGCTGGACGTTGAAGCGCTGGCGCAGGAAGAACCGCCCTGATGGCAGCGCCATCCTCGAAATCGCCACGCCGGTCTTCGGCTACAAGTCCCACATCAATGCCGATCTCCGCCAAAACGCTCCGCGCGCGCCGCTTCGCGACGTCGTCCGGAGGTGGTCCGTGACCGACGCCGCGCGCCGTGACGGCCGCGAACTGGGCGGCCTGCTGGATAGAGAGAACACCGGTTCGGCTGTCTGGGCGGACACGGCATACCGATCGCAGAAGAACGAGAAGAAGATCGCCCGGGCCGGATTGGCGTCGAAGATCCACTTCCGCCGACCGCCGGGCAAGTCGATGCCCGCGCACCGTGGGAGAGCCAACGCGGCACGCTCGAAGGTCCGCTCGGCCGTCGAGCATCCCTTCGCCGAGATGGAGGCGCGGATGGGCCTGTTCGTGCGCACCATCGGGATCGACCGGGCGAAGGGGAAGATTGGCATAGCCAACCTCGCCTACAACATGAAGCGCTTCGTGTTCTGGGAACGACGGGCCACCGTGGCATAGGTCAGGGCGCCAAAGCTCGCACCCCGAACCGCAATCGAGGAGACAGACCGGCACGCCGCGGCCTCAAACTGGCGGTCGGCAACCGATGCCGCTTATCGTATGGGATTTTTCAGGGTGTCCATTCGCATACTCGTAGGGCATAGCAGGCAGCGGCGTCAGCGCCGGCCTGTCCAACGTCTCGAACAGCTGCCGGTGGCTAGCGCCCAGGTGCCGGGTCAACTTGCCGTTAAAGGCTTCCAGCAGCTCCCGAGTCGTCGCGTTCAGCTCGGCGAGGGAGAAGAAGTGCCGTCCACCCAGCCGTGCAACGATCCAACGCTGCACGCGTTGGACGCCAACCTCGACCTTGTCCATGTCGCGATGCCGGTAGGGGCGCGCCAGCAGGACCGCGGTGTCGTAGTGCGTGGCGAGATCGGTTTTTCAGACGACCGTTTTGAAGCCTTTCGGACGTTTGTCAGATCGCTGATGAAGGGGGCGGCGGGCCATGCTGAGACCTCCGATTGGTCAGCCCGATCGGAGTTGTCATACGACAGACGTCATGACGAACCCCAGTCGTCCAGAACATTCGCCACACCCGCAGGAAATAGAGAGAGATCTTGGTCGTCAAAAGCCGAACGGCAGGAAGTCCAGATCACCCTCCACTTTCACCCTTCGCCTCCATCCAATGCGCATCGGGCAGATGCCGTGCGAGATCCCGGCTGTCATGGAGCACTCGGCTCAGCACCACTGTGTCCTCCTTTGGCTCGAAATAGAGCAGAACATGCCTTGGCGCCTTGATCCGGGATCCTGCTCGTCCGCGACTGAGGGCGACGTGATAGCTGCGGATCGGCGCGAGGAGATCGTCGGAGCGATCCTTGCTGCCGGGCCGGTTGGGATCGTCCCGGATGTCTAGGAGCGCTTGCTTGAGGAGGATGTCATAAGCGTCTAGCATCCGATCACCCCAGCGCTCGCGGGTGTAGCGGCGGATGTCGGCGAGATCGTCGCGGGCTGGATCGGTGATGATCAGACGGCGCACGATCACCGCTCGCCGGGGGTATCCGGGTTGGCCGAGTTGTCGGCGTCGGTATCGAGACTGACAAAAAAGGCATCGAGGCAATCGGCGTCTGCGATCTCGGTGTAGGCGCCTGCCTCATAGGCATCGATCCCGATCCGAACCTCACGGCGGAGCGCCTCGAGCTTGGCTTCTTCTTCGAGATCTTGCCGCTCCAGCAGATGCAACGCGGCGCGCACGGCCTCGCTCACGTTCTTGAAGCGCCCGGAGGCGATCTGCTCGGCAAGGAAAGCGTCGTAGCGATCGGTCAGGTTGATGTTGCGGGTCGGCATGCGGAATTCTCCCTTTCTCTCAATAGTCTATCGCAGATCTGGGTTGATTGTCAATTTTTGCCAATCGGAGTACTGATAGCGCCCGCCCACCGCGACCGCCCGCGGGATGGGGTAGGTGCGCGCTTGAAGCTGGTGCGGGTCTGTCCCTCGGGCTCGCGGGCGCGGTCGGGGTTCATAGCATCGTGGATGAGGGCGGCCATGCGGTCGTGGTTGACCTGCTCGAAGCTGATGCGGGAGGCGTCGTTCCAGCGATCCTTATCACTGCTCCGGAAGGCGATGGGGTGCCCTGCCCGCTCGGCGAGGCCGCGGAGCCAGGTTCGCTGCATCCGACCATTGCCTTCGATGAAAGGGTGCGCGGCGTTGATCTCGTTGACGACTGCCGCGGCGCGCTCAGCGAAGCGGGATGGTGACAGGCCCTTCAAACCATCCTCGCGGCGCAGGCTTTCAAACTGTCGCTCGAGCCAGGGTCGGATCTGCTCGGGTGGTGCGAAGGGCGCCGGTCCGCGCCCAGTCGTGTAGCTCCGGAAGGACCCGGCCCAGTCGTAGATGTCCTGGAAGAGATGCTGGTGGATCGCCTTCAGGCCGGAGGCATCGAGCCGCTCGGCCTCGGACGGCAGGCCCTGTTGGGCCCGCTTGCCGACCAGATAACGCTCGGCCAGCTCGAGCGTCGGGCCGTCCCGGATGCCAAGCCTGTTCCGGAGAACGCCGGTCTCGGGATCATGCGCCTGCTCGTAGCTTGCCTGCTCGCGGGCGCTGCGGCCCGGCCCGGTCATGCGTTCGTCGGCGGGCTGTCCTCTCCGGCAAAGTGCCGTTTCAGCAGGGCGATCTGCTCGGCCGGATCGAGGCCATCGGCCTCCCATCGGGCGATCTGCGCCTCGATCTCAGGGGAGCGGGCGAGGCCTTCGATGTCGGCATCGACCATCGCCTGTGCGAAGCGGGTTGCGTTTGTGTTTTTCTGTTTCTTCGTCATGGGTTATCTTATCATATCGGGGGTGGAGTTGCCAGGTGTGGGCGGGGCTGATGCCGATCCGTCCACAGCCTATCGCGGACGGATCGGCATCAGCCTCGCAAGACCCTCGCGCGCGACATGGTGCGCGATCACGGAGGCGGCAAAGCGATCGGGTGTCATGCCCGCGACCGGGTCCGCATGGATCCCGAGGAAGCTTCGATAGCCCGTCTCGCTGATGAAGGGCCGGTCGCGGTGAACCGCATGGGCCTGCTCGAGGAGACGCGGGACGGTCCGGGGCTCCTTGCCGAGCTGCACTACACTAAGACGCCGCTCTGGCGGGCTTGCCTGCGGCTTCCCACCGATGGCGCAGCGCAGGCGCCGGTGCTGCACTGATCCGGCCTAGCGTTCGCGCCCTTTGCCGTCGCCCCGCGCACGCCGTGTGAACACCCGCCGCGGCCCGTCCCGGTCCCCCTGTCGCGCACGCTTTGGCGCCGTCGATCCGCGGCCTCCATCGCCCTCGCGCGCCTTGGCCTCGGTCCGCTCGCCCCGCGCGGCCTGTTCGAAGTCTGCCTGCAGCTTGCCCGGCGCCTCGGGCTTCTCGGGGGCCGATCGGCGCTTGGCCATGGCGAGTTCCCGGGCGAGCGGGTTGGTGTGCCTGCCGGCCCTGAAGGCGGAGTTCAGCGCGGAGACAGAGACCGCCCGCAAGCTGCTCGCCGAGATGCGACAGGTGGCCGCCGGACCGGGCCCGGCTGGGGCGAAGATTGTCGAGGCCCGGCGTCTGGCCGACCAGCTCCGCGGCGTGCTCGCCGAGCTCGACAGCGCCAAAGCAGCCGCCCTGATCCGCGCCGGGGTCGAGGCCCTCCCAGAGGAGGTCGGCAAGGTCCCGCTCAGCGCCAAGACCATGTGCACGGCTGCAGCGTACTGAGCGTCGCTTGGCTCCGCGCCGCAGAGCCTGCGAGATCGCCGCTCGACTTCAGCATGAACGCACTCTCATCGACGGCAGCGGCGGGCCCTGCGGTCACTACGGTGAGTGCGACGAGAGAGCCAGCCATGATCGACGCGAGGCATGTGCTCGAGCCGGGTATGCTTCTCTGAAGCGGCATGTTGTTCTTCTCCTTCTGATGGTTTCTTCAAACAGGGTGACGTGCGAAAGGCGGCGTATCGCTCTCAGTCTCGGAGCCGCGCCGCGTACGCTCTGGCAGCCATCGATCGACCAGCACGAAGGCCATGAGGATGTAGCCAATCGCGATCGCGATCTGTGCAATTCGATCGATCAGGCGCGCATCGGCATCGTTCGAGAAGACCATCGAGCCACCCAGCAAGAGCAGGGCTACCGTGAGAGCGGAGCCCGACACCTTGTCGCCCACGGCAATGCGACGGGCGAGGAACAGGCTCATCGTGAGCGTTGCGAGGATGGCCACAACCGGGACCGGCGCGATGACGATGGACTCATAGGCAATAAACGCGACGACGCCTCCGAGGATGTTTGCCCGCAGCATGCCTTGGGCAGCGGCGGGCCCCGACCCGGTGCTTGCGGCCAATTCGCTCGAGAGCAGCGAGACAAAGATCAGCGTGTAGAAGGCGCCACTGCCCGTCACGAAGAAGACGATCGCGAACGGGATGCTCACTAGGCAGATCCGCCAGTGTCGGCGATCGAGATCATCATCCGGTGCAGGTCCGGGGGCTGGCGCGGGCTGAGCCGGGGCCACGGGCGGGAACACGGCGAAGGCCGCCCAACTCGCGATGAGGCCGAGCGTGAAGTTGACCATCAGCCAGAACGTCGTCGACGCCGCGAGCCCGGGCGATTTCAGCATGAGATAGGGGACGAGGAGTGCGCCGAGGAGCGCTGCCACCGTGATGAGCATGTCTCCACCCCTCACCGCATACCTGAAGCTCAGCGCCAGCGAGATGGCGATCGCGCTCAGGAAGGCGACCGGATAGGGCAGCAGAAGCGACGCGAAGATCAGGGCGAGTATCAGCAGCCCCGCCATCGAGCAGAGCATGCGGACCCCTGCGCGGACCGGCATGGGGGCCGGTGCCTGGGCGAACGGGGCCGCGAACGCCGCCGCGATGTAGAACAGCGGCAGTGACAGGATCATGCCGAGAGAGAACGTCAGCGTCGCAGCGAAAGCGATGCGGAAGGCAAGCTGTCGCTGTCTGCGCAGATCGGTGGCGTTGGGTGCGAACGGCGTCGCCCCTGCGCCGTTAGTAGGCATAGCTGAGCCACGCCACGCTGCGGATATACCCGGCGCCGAGCGTGTTCAGCATCCAGTTGTCGCCCGTGTAGTCGATGACATCGGCCTGCCCGTTCAGGTTCAACCGAAGGTCATCCTCCGAGCTGCCAGCCTCGTAGCCCGTGATCGTGATCCGCACGGGAAAACGCTGCGGTGCCCGAAGCCAGCCGCCGGGCGATGGCGGCGTCGGCAGGCCGTCAGGCTGGCCGCCCGTGCCATCGGAGGCGGCGGTGGTGATGCTCTCAACGCGCCCGTCGAGAACCCTCCCTGGCGCGACGTCGAGCACGATCTCGACCGCAGCACCAACCGAGATCGCCCCGATATTGTTCTCGGTCATGTAGGCTTCGACCCAGATGTCGCGTCCATCGACAAAGGTCATCAGCGGCTGGCCGGCCACGGCCTGGGCGCCCTCGCTGACCGCGAGATCGACCACCCCGCCGTAGGCAGGTGCCCTGAGCTCCGTGTAACCGATATCCAGTTCCGCGCGGGCAAGATCGGCGAGCGCTGCGCGCGTGCGTGGATTATCCGCGCCCTCGGGACCCAGGTTCTCCTGCGCCCGCTCCAGATCGGCCTTGGCAATGTCGAGCGCGCCTTCAGCGTCGGCGAGAAGGGTGCGCGCTTCGTCGGCGCGTGCGACCGTGACGACATCCTTGCGCTCGAGCTCGAGCACACGTCTCGTCTGGAGCTGCACGTTCTCCAGATCCCCGCGCGCGCGCACCAGCTGGGCCTGCGCGCGCTCAACCTCGGCCGAGCTCACACCGACGGCCTGCGTCGCGGCCTCTAGGTCGGCCTGCGCCCGGTCGCGCGCGATCTCGAAAGAGCGCGGATCGATCTTCGCGACCAGAGCACCGGCGTCGACCGCCTGACGGTTGACGATGGCGACGTCGATGATCGGTCCCGAGACCTGCGGCGTGATCGGGGTGATGACCGCCTTCAGGCGCGCATTCGAGGTAAAGGGCGTGATCCGATCCGCGAAGAGGTACCAGACGAGAACGACGAGCGTGGCCGCAAACGCCCCGCATAGCGCATTGATCACTGCGGGCCTCCGGTATCCTCACCGCTCGCCGCGATCTCGCTGCGCTGCGCGCCGGCATCCTCCGTGAAGAGTCGCATGATCGGACTCGAAGCCCGCAAGGCAAGGCTCGAGGCAGAGCAGGAAGCCGAGACCGCCCCCCTGCCCGTGCTGCATCCGAAGATGGCAGAGGTCTACCGCGCCAAGGTCGCTGACCTCGCGGCCGCTCTCGACGCGCCAGAGACGAAGGCAGAGGCGGCGGAGATCCTGCGCGGGCTGATCGAGGCGATCGTGCTGACGCCGGAGGCGGAGCGCTATGCCATTGCACTGCGGGGAGATCTCGCCGGGATCCTCGCGCTGGCCGCGGCCGGAGACGGCAAAACCGCCAAGGCTTTGGGGCCTCTGGCGGTTTCGCAAGTATCGTTGGTTGCGGGGGCAGGATTTGAACCTGCGACCTTCAGGTTATGAGCCTGACGAGCTACCGGGCTGCTCCACCCCGCGGTGGGATCTGTTTTGCTGAGATCGTGTTGAGAGGGAGTTGCGGGTTGGTTTGATTGGTCTGGCGGTGACCTACTCTCCCACGTCTTGAGACGCAGTACCATTGGCGCAGCGAGGCTTAACGGCCGAGTTCGGGATGGGATCGGGTGTTTCCTTCGCGCTATTGCCACCAGACCTGGGAAGGGCTCGGGGTGTTTTGTCCG
>JBCCDG010000123.1:0-12251 GCA_039030915.1 Pseudomonadota bacterium
CAGCACTTCGTGAATGGCCGCCACCGTCCCGATCTGTCCGATCCACTGACGCTCGAGGGCGTGACCGCCGCTCCGCTGTCGGAGGTGCTGGCGCAGGACATCACCATCGCGCGGGAGCTCTTCGGCAAGCTCGAGGCGGCAAGCCACGAGAAGGTCGACCGCCCGCTCGCCATGCTCAACACCGCCACGGCGCGCGAAGGGCTGGTGCTGCAGGTGACCGCGGAGGCGCCCAAGGCCCTTCACATCCGCCAAGACCAGGTGGGGGAGGGCGCGTCCATGCTCCGCCACCTCATTCGCGTGGAGGCGGGCGGCAGCCTTACGGTGCTCGAGAGCGGCACGCCGTCGAACAGTGTGATGGAGGTCGATGTCGCGGATGGTGGCACCTTCCGCCACATCCGCGTCCAGACGGGCACCCGCGCTCCATCGGCCGCGCATGTCTTCACCCGTATCGGGCAGGGCGCGAAGTTCCAGTCCTTCACGCTGATGGCGGACGGGCAGCTCACCCGGAACGAGACGGTGATGGAGCTCGCCGGCGACGACGCGGTGGGCCATATCGCCGGGGCCGTGCTCGGCAAGGCGGAGGCGCATCTCGACAACACGGTCTTCGTCACCCACTCCGCGCTCAATGGCGAGAGTCGGCAGGTCTTCAAGAACGTGCTCGAAGGCAAGGCGACGGCAGTCTTCCAGGGCAAGATCTTCGTGCACGAGGGTGCGCAGAAGACCGATGGCTACCAGATCAGCCAGGCGGTGATCCTGGAGGACGGCGCCGAGTTTCTGGTGAAGCCCGAGCTCGAGATCTATGCCGACGACGTGGCCTGCTCCCACGGCTCGACGACAGGGGCGCTCGATCCCGACCAGCTCTTCTATCTCACCGCCCGCGGCGTGCCCCGCAAGGCGGCCGAGGCGATGCTGGTCGCCGCCTTCGCGGATGAGGCGATCGAGGAGATCGAGGACGACACCATCGCAGAGGCGATGCGCGGCGCCGTCGCCGAATGGATGGCGGCACGCGGCTGAGCGCGCTAGTCTCCGACCGGCCGGCGCCCGGGGGCGGCGCCGGGAAAGGTTCGAGGAATGGGGGCCGCGTGCCGGCAGGCGCGCTGTCCCGCGCGGGAGGGACGCCGCGATGACATCTGCGAGGGGAGCGCCGGGGCGCGGCGCGCCACAGAGCTTCACGGGCCGCGTCTTCAATGCCTGGCGGGATCCGCGCGGCACGATGCGCGGCGTGCTCGACACCGATCCCGGCGAGGGCCGGATCCTGATGTTCGCCATGACCTCGGGCGCGCTTCTCTTCATGGCCGAATGCTTCCGCATCATGGTCCAGGCCGCGGATGCGACCGCGTCGCTCAACCGGCTTTCGGCCAGCTTCGCGGCCAGTTTCACCGCCCTCCTCGTCCTGCGCCCCCTGGTGCTCTATGGCCTCGCTGCGGTCACAGGTGTCGCCGCAAGGGCCGCCGGCGGCACGGGAAGCTGGCGTGAGACGCGCGCCGCGATATGCTGGGCCGCGCTGGCCGCCGCGCCGGTAAGCGCCCTCGCCACGATTGGCGAGACGCTCCTGCGGCGGTCCGGCTTCGCGGATGTGGCGCTCGCCCCGATAGGGGTGGCCGCCTTCGCGGGCATGCTGGCGTATTGCGTTGCGGAAGCGCATGGGTTTTCGCGCGTCTGGGTGGTATTTTCGATCGTTGCGGGCATCACGCTGGCCGTATGGGGCCTGGCGCTGAGTGTCGAGGGATAGTCGGGCGGACGCTGGGGGAAGCGCTGCCAGCCCGGGCCTGAGGGGGACGGCACGGTGACGAAAGAGCGCGTCTACGAGGATTACGGCGACCTGCCGGAGGTCAAACTCTCCGATCTCGAGGAGGATCAGGAGCTGCTGGAGCTCGAACAGGGCACCTTGAGCGCCCGTCTCAGGCTTAGCTTCAAGGATATGCGGCGCGCGACGCGCATCCTGCTAGACGAGAACCCGACCGAGCCGCGCCTCCTTTTCTACGTCCTGATGTCGGATGTCATCTTCTTCCTCAATTTCGGCATGAAGTTCGCCGTCGCGCCCGGGCAGAACGTGCAGAACGCGCTCCCTTCCGAGCTGGCGGGCGCCATCGGCGGGCTGGTGGCGATCTGCTTCCTGCTGCGCACGGCCACGCTCTATCTCTTCTCCGGCGCCACGGCCTTCGTCTGCCGGCTCTTCGGCGGCACGGGCAGCTGGCGGGACACGCGGGCCGGGATCTTCTGGGCCTCCCTGGTGGCGGCCCCCATCGGCGTGCTCGGCGCCATCCTCGTGATCGTGATGGGCTTCCTCGCGCCGCAGCTGCCGCTCCTAGCGGAGCCGATCGTGCAGCTTCCCGCGCAGCTCATCGGCGTCGTCGCCTTCGTCTTCTTCGTCTCCGCTTCGGTCGCCGAGAGTCACGGCTTCAAGAACACTTCACCCGTCTTCATTGCGTTTTCGCTCCTGACGGTGGCGATCCTGGTCGGCGGGCTGTATCTGCTGGGAAGCGTTCGCGCCGCCTTCTGAGGCGCGGGCCGGTTCCGCAGGCGGCTGTCGGGAGTAATCAAGGTGATCGTCGAGTTGTTCCGCCGCATGGTGGAAGGCCTTTTTGCGCCGCGCCGCTCGGCGCGCGCGATCCTGGCGCAGGGCCTGGGGCTCGATACGGCCGTTCAGTTCGCCGTGCTGGCCTACTGCCTCACCGCGATGCTGGGTGTGATCGTGCCCGGCGTGCGTGCGGATGCGGCGGGAGAGGGCGGCCTGCCCATCGGCAGCCATGTGCTGAGCGTCGTCGCCCAGGTGATGATGGTCGGCATCCTCGGCATGGCGGTCTGGGGCATCGGAGCGATGTTCGGCGGCAAGGGCACGCGTGAGCAGGCCATGGTGCTCGTGGGCTGGCACACGCTCGTCACGACGCTGCTCGCCCCGCTCTTCCTCCTGGGCACGGCCGCGACGGTCGGGGCCGAGCCCGGCGAGATACCGATTGCGGTGGTCTTCGTCTTCGCCATTGCCGTCTCGCAATATCTCTGGGTGCTGGCCTGCTACACCATGGAGCTGCACGGCTTCCGCAGTCCCTGGGGCGTCCTGGGCGTGATGGTCGCAGTGGCCATGCTTTTCTCGACCGCCGTCATTAGCTTAATGGGTGCCTGAGGGTCCGGTTCGGGCCCACCCGCGCAGAACAGCAGAGAGCGCCATGTACGACGTCGACCGCATCCGCCAGGACTTCCCGATCCTCGAGCGCGAGGTGAACGGGGTGCCGCTCGTCTATCTCGACAACGCGGCCTCTGCGCAGAAACCCAAGGCCGTGCTCGAGCGCGTGCAGGAGGCCTATTCCAACGAATACGCCAACGTGCATCGCGGGCTGCACACGCTTTCGAACATCGCGACCGAGAACTACGAGGCCGTGCGCGGCATCATCGCCCGCTTCATCGGGGCGGAGGAAGATGAGATCATCTTCACCCGCGGCGGGACGGAGAGCCTCAATCTCGTCGCCTATTCCTGGGGCCGGCACCTCAAGGCGGGCGACGAGATTGTCCTCTCGGTCATGGAGCACCACGCCAATATCGTGCCGTGGCATTTCCTGCGGGAGCGCCATGGCATCAAGCTCGTCTGGGTGCCGGTGGACGATCAGGGCGCGCTCGACCCCGAGGCCGTGATCGAGGCCATGGGCCCGCGCACGAAGATGGTCGCCATCACGCATATGTCGAACGTGCTCGGCACCGTTGTGGACGTGAAGACCATCGCCGCCGCGGCGCGGGATCGGGGCATCGTGACGGTGATCGACGGCTCTCAGGCAGCGGTGCACATGCCGGTCAACGTGACGGATCTGGGCGTCGATTTCTATGCCATCACCGGCCACAAGCTCTACGCGCCGAACGCGACCGGCGCGCTCTACGCCCGGCGGGAGCGCCAGGAGGAGATGCGCCCGTTCCAGGGCGGGGGCGACATGATCCGCGAGGTGCATGCGGATCGGGTCGAGTACATGGACGGGCCGATGAAATTCGAGGCCGGCACGCCCGCCATCGTCCCCATCATCGGCTTCGGCGCGGCTATTGAATATGTGGAGAGCATCGGCATCGACGCGATCGCCGCGCATGAGGCGTCGCTGAGGGACTACGCCAAGGAGCGGCTCGACGGCATCAACTGGCTGACGACCTATGGCAATGCGCCGGGCAAGGGCGCGATCTTCTCCTTCAGCCTCGAGGGCGGCGCGCATCCGCACGACATCTCGACCGTGGTGGACCGCAAGGGCGTGGCGGTGCGCGCCGGCCACCATTGCGCTCAGCCGCTGATGGATCATCTCGGCGTCAACGCCACCTGCCGGGCGAGCTTCGGCATGTACAATACCAAGGCGGAGGTCGACCGCTTGGTGGAAAGCCTCGAGCTTTGCCATGAGCTCTTCGGCTAGCCGCTGAAGGAGAAGGGCCCTTGGGCCCACCCCCTCCCGCGTCAGGCTATCGTCCCGGCATGTACATAAGGTGAACATTGCGTCGAAGGGTGGCGGCTGCCGGGCTCTGCGGAGGGGGCCGGGGCGGACCTGCGCTCGTGACGGGCGGCCGGCAGAAATCGGGTTCCGCCCGTGATGATGGGAGCGGACCCGGCGGGCTTCGGCCCTGCGGGTTGCGACGCTCATCGACTGCCCGCGGCCCTGGGCGGGTCTGCTTTCGATTGACGCAGAGGCACTGGGGTCGAGCGGCCCCTCCGTGGCTTGCCTGTGTGCGGGCCGCTCTCAGCGGACGACGCGCTGCAAGGCGGTGGGCGCCCGGGGATGTGGCCAAATGGCTCCTCGGAGTCCGTTAACGATCGCCGCCGGTGGCTCTCGGGCCTGAGCCATTTCGGACGATGCGGGACCACCCCGATGCCCGGCAAGGCTTCGCTGCAGCGCGGCATCAGCCTCTGCCGCGGCGGCCGCGGCAGGGCCAGAGGGCTGCCGCGAGACAGGCCCAGCCCAGCGCGCCGCGCGCATGGGCGGGGAGCGTCGCGGGGCCGGTGAAGCTCAGAAGATCGATGATCGCGACCGGGCCCGGCGGCCAGCCGATCACGCTCTGCACCGGCAATCCAGGGATGACGAGCCAGTAGTAGCCGTAGAAGATCTGTGGCGAGAGCCACAGGAAGACCCACCAGAATGCCATCCCGAGGGCGGCCCGACGCGCCCGGCTGGCAGTTTTCGAGAACAACCTAACTGCAAAAATGAGACCGATGGCGAGGAGGGTGGAGAGAACCGCCAGGCCGGCCGCGGCGGTCTGTGACAGCGTAAAGAACGAATCATTTGCATACATATCGGTATATCCCGGCATGTTCGGCGCATTGGCATCTGTCGATATCCCGTCCCATCCGTCGGAAAGCCGACAGGAAATGAGTGGAAAAGATGCAAATGCGCAATCTTTCTACGCAACACCCTGTCGTGACGCAGCGAAACTGCTGATCTTGCTGCGGTGCAACCTGTACCGTGGATGCAGGAAGTGGAGAGAGGTCGTTACAGATGCCCTGTGCCCCTATGAAGCCCGCGAAGATGGCTGAGCCCCAGATGGAGCCGTTCGCCTTCGCGCCGGCGCCACAGAACCTGGCCGTGCTCTGGAGCATGCCGTTTCGTGCCATGATGATCGTGATGACGGAGGCCATGCGCCCCTATCGCGGCTGAGGCTGAGGCGCCGGGCGGTATACGCCCGGCCATGCAGAGAGTGGCGGCCCCATGACGGGCCGCGATCACTCCGATGGTCTGAGCACCATCTCGCCCAGCGCGCCGAGGCGCGCATCCGCATCATCCATCGACATCAGAACGGTGTCGCCGCGCGCCCAGAGCTCGGCGAGGTCGTCATAGTGCCGAGAAAGCGGGTGGCCCGATTGTCCCGTGGCAATGACGATCTGGCTCCGGTCCGGATCCGCGAAATCTACGGCCATGCGCAGGCCCGACGCGTGCACGTTGCGGAAGGGCTCGCTGCCCGTGCCTTCCGTCGCACCGCGCATGATCGTGAAGTCCCCGCCCGAGGTTTCCTGGCGGATCGAGACGAGCCAGCCGATGGGCCCCACATAGCCTAGCGGCAGATGCGGATGCTCCGCCCGATGCGCCGCGCCCCAGCGCCAGCCTTCGGGGTTGGGGCCATAGTCCCGCACGAGGCGTGCGATGGCGTCGTCGAGCGCGGCTTCCACCATAGCGGCGCAGCTTTCCCGCTCGGGCGTCTTGTCGATGTCGCACCAGACGCCGGCGCCCTCCACGTCCTTCAGCACGCGTTCGATGAAGAGCGGGCGAAGCCCCGATGCCAGCGGCATGAGCGGCCCGAGCTCGTCGGAGGCGAGGCGGAGCGTGAGCTGGCGGAGCCATTCGGCGAAGATCAGCGGCTCGGGCCGGTTGCGATCCATTTTGCCGTTCCACTCGGCGAGGAGGGCAAGCGCTTCCGAGCGCCGTGCGTTGGGCCCGGCGGGCGCGGCGCTCTCCCGGCTCTCGCGCCACCAGAGATCGCGCGCGACGAGCGGCAGGATGCTGCGCGCCATCTCCGAGACCGCGTCGGTCTGGAGCGCTAGGAAGCCGTTGAGGCTGTGCCATTCGCGCGCGGACAACTCCTTCTCCAGCCGCTGGATGCGGTAGGGCAGGTCGAAGTCGAAGCTGATATGCCCGGGGAAGCGGTTATCGGTGACGCGGTTGTTGGCATTGGCGAGCGCGCCGGTGCGGGGCCGGAAGATGCGCGGGTTGTCCTGCGCCGGACGGATGCCCTCCCACGCCGTTTCTGCCAGCCAGCCGGGGGACGGGACGCGGCCCGCGGTGGGGCTGTCGGGGCGCCGCGCGGGCAGGGCGCCGGCGAGAACGATGCCAATATCCTCCCGGTCCGCGATCAGCACGTTCTGAGCGGGCGCACGGACGCCGGAGGCGAGGTCGAGCGCCTCCTCCACACCGCCAGCCGTCATGAGGCCCATGGCGGCGGAGAAGGTGCGGTCCTCGTCCTCGAGCGCCGTCCAGCGGAGGGCGGCTACATGGCCCTCGGGCGTCACGGCCTCGGCTCCGAAGAGCCCGCCGTCGAGCACGGGGCCGTTGCGGGAGCGTCGGACCGTCTCGATCAGCGTATCGGCGCCACGCTGCTCTATGCGGATCTGGCGCTCCTCGAAGGCGGCCCAGCCCTCCGGCGTCTGGTAGCGGGAGGGGTCCTCGGGATCGAGGCGCTCGATGAAGATGTCCTGATCGTCCGCCGTCGCCGTGGTGAGGCCCCAGGCGATTTCCCGGTTGCGCCCGACCAGAACCAGCGGCGTGCCGGGCAGCGTGCCGCCCATCACGGCGAGGTCGCCGCCCTGGATGTCGGCGAGGTACCAGAGCGAGGGTGCGGAGAGCCAGAGATGCGGGTCCGCGGCCAGCAGCGGCCGGCGCGACGCGGAGCGGCTGCCATCTACCGCCCAGGCATTGGAGGCGCCCGCAAGCTCGGGCAGCGGCGCGGGGCCGAAGGCTGTGACCAGGGGATCCTCGGGCGTCTCGGCCTGAGCTTCGCGGAAGGGCGCGTCGTAAAGCTCGGCAAAACGCGGGAGCGCGGTGATGGCCCCCCGTGGCGCCTCGGGCAGAATGTCGGCCACGCGCTCGGGTGGAAGCTCCAGGAGAAACCGGGCGCGCCGGATCTCGGAGCGGGCGGCACCCGTCAGCCGGAGCGCCATCATCTTCAGCACGCCGAGACTGTCCGCCGGCGTCCAGGGCGAGAGACCCTCATCGCCGAAGAAGAAGAACTCAGGCGCTCCCCGCCCGCTCGCCTCGCGGAAGAGATGCGCCATCCAGGCGTTGACGCCCTCCGCATAGGCTTCGAGGGCAGCCTGCGTCTCCGGTGACTGGAAAGGGAGCGAGCGCGAGGCGTGGCCGTAGAGATCGAGTGTCTTCACCAGCCGGTCTAGCCGGGCGGTCCGGGGGCCGAGGAGTGTGGAGAGCCTGCCCTGAGCGGCACGGCGGTTCACCTCCATCTGCCAGAGCCGGTCCTGCGCATGCACCATGCCGAGCGCGAAATAGGCGTCCCGCGCGTTTTCCGCGCGGATATGCGGGATCGCCCAGCGGTCCCGCACCACCCGTACCTCGGCACCAAGTCCCCTAGCGTCGATCACCGCGTCGAAATCCGGCAGGGAACGCTGCAGCAGATAGTAGCCGAGCGCCAGCGCCACGCCGGAGAGCGCGGCGACGACGGCGAAGCCACGGAAGAGCCAGCTCAGGATCAGTCTCATCGCGTCAGGCTCATCGGCTTTAGGCCACCCCGCTCCGCTATCTCCACCCTGCCCGCGCTCGGCCGAGGAACCCCGGCGGCGGGCTTGACCAAGCCCGCGCGAGGGCCACTCTTCGGAGCGCTGGCGCCGTCCCTTCTCGCGGATCGCGCCCGGTCAGGCAACGGGCTCAGACAGCCGATGGTTCCTGTCCGGGTCGGGGGCACAGCCGGCTGTGGCAGGATGCCTGACGCCCGGCGCGGGCAGGTCTTGCCGGCGACGACGGAACGAACGAAAAAGAGGGAACGCGTCATGGCGACGGTGAGTTTTCTGGGGCTGGGGGTGATGGGCTATCCGATGGCGGGGCATCTCGCCGCCAAGGGGCACACGGTCAAGGTCTACAACCGGACAATCGCGAAGGCCGAGAAGTGGGCGGGCGAGCACGGCGGCAGCCATGGCGCGACCCCCCGTGAGGCGGCGGAAGGTTCCGAGATCGTCTTCGCCTGTGTCGGCAACGATGACGACCTGCGCTCCGTGGTACTGGGCAATGACGGCGCCTTTGCCGGCATGGGGTCGGGCACGATCTTCGTCGACCATACCACCGCCTCCGCAAACGTGGCGCGCGAGCTCTATGAAACGGGCAAGGGGAAGGGGATCGACTTCGTCGATGCACCCGTCTCCGGCGGTCAGGCGGGTGCCGAGAACGGCGTCCTTACGGTGATGTGCGGCGGGGATGAAGCACCATATGCCAAGGCGGAGCCGGTGATCGCCGCCTTCGCACGCTCCTGCCGCCTGCTCGGCCCGTCGGGTGCGGGGCAGATCACGAAGATGGTCAACCAGATTTGCATCGCCGGCCTCGTCCAGGGCCTCTCGGAAGGGCTCAACTTCGCGCGGAAAGCCGGGCTCGACGGCCGCGCGGTGGTCGACGTGATCTCGAAGGGTGCGGCCGGCTCATGGCAGATGGAAAACCGCTACGAGACGATGCTGGACGACAAGTTCGACCATGGCTTCGCGGTCGACTGGATGCGCAAGGATCTCGGCATATGCCTCGACGAGGCAAAGCGAAACGGCGCGCGGCTGCCGGTGACTGCCCTCGTCGATCAGTTCTACGGCGAGGTGCAGGACATGGGTGGCAACCGCTGGGACACGTCGTCCCTCATCAAGCGGCTGAACCGCTGAACCATTGAACCTAAAGGCAAGGGAGGCGCCGATGGCGCGGCACAAGCCAAAAATCGGCGTCTCTGTCTCGTCCCGCACGGGCTGGCGCGTGTTTCCGTTCTTCTGGTGGGCAATCTGGCGCGCGGGCGGCCGGGCGGTGAAGATCCATACCGTCAACCGCCGCAATAATCTCCAGGGGCTCGACGGGGTCATCATCGGCGGCGGCGACGATATCAGCGTGGACCTCTACGACGGCAAGCTGAAGCCGGACGTGAAGTTCGACCTGGCGCGCGACGAGCTGGAGCTCCGGCTTATCGCCGAGGCGGAGACGCGCAACCTGCCGATCCTCGGCGTCTGCCGCGGCGCGCAGCTGATCAACGTCACCCGCGGCGGTTCGCTGCATGAGGACATATACGAGAGCTATCCGGACGCGAAGCGCTACTGGACGCCACTGCCGCGGAAGCGCATCGGCATCTCCGAGAACTCTCGGCTCGGTGACATCATCGGAACGGAACCGTCGGAAGTGAACTCGCTGCACACCCAGTCGGTCAAAGAACTGGGCGAACATATCGAGCCCGTCGCCTGGGACGAGGCGGGCGTGGTGCAGGCGGTGGAGTGCCGGAAGGGCCCACGCTTTGTCATCGGCGTGCAATGGCACCCCGAATATCTGGTCTTCTCCAAGCGGGACTGGCAGCTCTTCCGCGTACTGGTCGAGAACGCCGCCAATCCCAAGGTCGTCGCGCAGACGGATACGGAGACCGCGCTCGGCGAGCAGCCGACGCCGGCCTTGCAGACTGGCGGCTGAGAGGCTCGTCGGCCGGCCACCGGGTGCGCCCCGACGGAGGGCCCGGTGGAAGGTCCGGTCAGCGCGCGATCTTGCTGTACTTCGCACCCTCGATGCTGGCGCCGGCCAGGAGACCGCCCTGCGCAAAGACGAAGGCGACGACCGGCTTCTGTGTCACGGTCGAATCCGCGCCGAGCTTTGCGCCCTTGTCGAGAATCGTGACCTCCGCATCGACGCCGGCCTCCCAGCCGTCCGAACGGCGGAAATTCTCCAGCGCGTCGCGGCTGAGGAAGAAGAGGGCATGGCTCGATTCCTCGATGCCGGCCTGAAACCCGACCGACGCGCCGCCGACCGAGTAGTACTGGGCCGTCGTGCCCTTGCCGTCGCCGGTGTTGAGGCGCAGCGCGCCCTCACCGTACTTGGCGCCGACGATGAAGCCGCCCTTTACGATGTCGGGCATCACCAGGATGCCATGCGCCTTGGATGCCAGCTCCCGCGCACCGGGCACGTCCTTGTAGAGCTTCTCGAGCGCGAGATCGACGCGGGTCTCGATGACCGCCGCATCCTCGGCCACGGCGGGCGCCGGGGCGAGGGCCGCGGGCACAGCCATCGCGGCGCCGAGGGTCGCGGCGAGCGCCAGCGCAGGCGCGCGGCGTAGAAGATCGGCGAGGCGGGCGGCACGTTTCATGGTGTTCTCCCTTGAACTGCTCGGGCCGCGCGGCTTTGCGCGTCGGCCTGTCCAATATCGGTACCCCCGCACACGCTCACAAGCGCGGACTGTGCCGTCCGCACGGGGGGCTTGCCAAGAACGTGAACGCGATCATTCTCCGCAGACGGGTCGATGCCGTCCCGCAGCCTGAAGAGGACCATCGCGCATGACGCCCGAGATCGAGCCTTCGCTGAACGTGCTGGGCGATACCTTGGCCGATTGCAGCCACGAGCCGAAGACCGGGTTCTTCCGCAACGGCTGCTGCGACACGGGGCCGACGGATCGCGGCAGCCACACGGTTTGTGCCGTGATGACGGAGGATTTCCTGGCCTTCTCCAAGGCGCAGGGCAACGATCTCAGCACCCCGCGCCCCGAGTTCGGCTTCTCGGGGCTCAAGGATGGGGATCGCTGGTGCCTTTGCGCTGCGCGTTTCCTCGAAGCCTACGAGGCGGGCAAGGCGCCGCGCGTCTCGCTCCGCGCCACGCACCGTAGGGCGCTCGACATCGTGCCGATGGAGGCCCTGAGGGAGCGCGCACTCGAGCGGAACTGAGCGGCGCGCCTCCGACGGCTCAGTCGTCGAGGCCGAGCGCCCGGGCGGCGGTGCCGAAGAAATCGTACTCGTCCTCGCCCTCCGCCTCGGTACCGTTGCCGGCCTCAGCGCGAGCACCCGGGGCGTCGAGGAAGCGGGTATCTTCGACACCGCGCTGGGTCGGGCCCGCAGATGCGCCGCCCTGCTGGCGCTTCTTGTACTCCTCGGCGACGCCGATGGTGCCGATGCCGGTCGAGCTGCCGCTGCCGTCGCCCGCGAGGAAGCCGCCCGGGCCGAAGGCCAGCAGCACGAATGCGATGGCGGCAAGCCCGACCACGACCTTGATTGCGTTCCCCATGCCACCCTCCCCGGCCTGTGAGACGTCTCCGCAGTATAGCGCGCCGATGTGGCGAAAAAAATGGCGATGCGAGCCGGAGGCTCAGCCGGTGGCGCTATCGTCGCAGCTGCCCGGCGGCACGGGCACCTCGGCGAAGAGTGCGCCGTCCTTGTCGATGAAGCTGTAGACGAAGGTCATGCCGTGCGCCGAGAGCCAGGCGAGATCCTCATCGCTGCAGATTGATTGGCCGACGCTATCGCGCACCGACTGCTCTACCGCTCCCACGCTGATCTCGTTCTGCCCGATCGACAGGGCGTAGAAGTAGTAGAAGCTGTCCTCGCGCGCCTCGACGCCCACGAGCCTGGTGATTTCATTGGCCTGCTGGGGCAGCGAGGGCTTGAGCTCGGCCTCCAGCGCCTTGGCGCGGGTCTGCATCTGCCCCCGGATGGAGGCGGGCCCGCCGGTCAGCTCCTGGTAGACCGGACGCCCGATCAGCACGAAGAGCGCAAAGCCGAGGACAGCGGCGGCGATGAGCGAGATGCGGACCAGCATATGGCCTCCGTCAGACGAGCCTGCTCTGCTCCAGCGCCGCGCGCA
>JBCCDG010000124.1:0-12223 GCA_039030915.1 Pseudomonadota bacterium
ACGCCCGCCAGTGTCTTCACTGCGGTATTCCTGGTTGTTTTCATTACGCGTTCCCCAAGCCGACGCGCCCTCGCGAAGCCGGCTTCCCCAGATACTTATAATCATGTGTATACACGTCATGTTCAGAGTCGGCAAGTTGCCGTGAATGTGGAGAGATGGGGAATTCTACTTTCCGTTTTTACCGCACAAGTTGTGCTGCGAAGTCTTCTGAGCCCAGGCAGTGTAAATATCGGTGCGTGCTACGCCATAAAGTGGTGCGCCGCACCGGCTTTTCCGGTGTTTATTGGGGTTCGGTGTATGCGCAGGGTGCGGATCGCAAGCGCGACGCGTTCGGCCTAACGCGAAGCGGCCCGACACCGATGGGGTGCCGGGCCGCAAAGGCTCGTCAATACTTCGGTCGACTTAGCCCAGCGACGGGATCAGATCGACGCCGGAAACCTCGAACCATTCGTGCTTGAGCGCATCGAGGTCGCGGAGCAGCGTGTCATCTGCCCCCTGGCCTTCCGCAAGCGAGCGGACGCGCGGGAGCACGGCACGCCACTGAGGCACCATCTCCTTTACCAGCTTGGGCGAGAGCGGCGAGGTCTCTTCGATGGTGAGGTTGTTCTCGAAGTGCATGACAACCTCGGAGAGATAGGCCCGCTCCATCGCGCCGCCCTCTTCCATCGCGACAAGGCACGCCTCCTTGACCATCTTCTCGGCGAGCATCACGCGCTCGAAGGTGCGCTCTTCCTGAATCATGTCACCGAGCGTGATCTTGCCCTCGCTAGCGGCCTCCTTTTTCAACACCTTGAAGGAGCGTCCGATGACCTTCTCGATCCCGTTCTCCATGAGAACGATCTGACCTAGCACGCTTTCGGACGGGCTATGCTCCTTCAATTCGCGGTCGAGATAGACCCTCATCCGGAACCACTGGTCCGTCTTCTTGTCGAGCTGACGGTTGAGCGAGCGCACAGCAGGCAGCGACTGATCGAGGTTTGCGACTTCGCGCTTGATATCAGCCAGCGAGCGCTCGAACTCGTCGCGCGCCTCATACACCACCTGACGGTTCCGATCCGCCTCGACACCAGCGTCGATGAAGCAGACGCTCTTTACAATCCTATTCAGGAGCACTTCCTTCAAGTGGATCATCGCGAGCTTATTAGCGATGTTCTCCTGGGTCAGCGCGACCGAACTGGCGGTTGTGGCAAGAACAACGCAGACCGCGCCGCCGGCAACCGCTTTCGTCAGACCGTTTTTCAGATTTCCGAGCATCAACATCTCCCCCACTTCAACACAAGCACCGGAACATCCAGCGCCTACACCTGGCGTTCATGGAAATAGGAATAGAAGTACGCTGGGGAAGATCAAGCATAAGATCTTCGATTCTAGGTTAATTAGATGTTAACTATTATCATAGGTTGTGCGTCTCGATAACTTTCGCGTGTTACGTGCATTTTGTGTAAAACTATACTTACAGAAGGAGAAGTTTTCGGGTGTAAGTTTCACGATATGGAAGCTGCTTTGCTCGCCCGACGAACAGTCGCAGCGCGATTTCGTTAACTCGAATCGAAACGCAGCCCGCTCATGGGCTTATCTGATGGCCCAAGGGCGTCTCAGCCCATGAGGCGCGGGTCGAACGGGCAGCGGGTCAGGTTTTCGACGCCGGTGTCGGTGATCAGCACCTGATCCTCGAGCTTGATCGAGAAGTCGCCGCCCTTGAGAGCGACCAGCGCTTCGACGCAAAGGCACATCCCGGGCTGGAGCACGGCCTCGAACGCCCCCTCGCGGTAGTCTTCCGGGTATTTCACGCTCGGCCATTCGTCGCAGAGGCCGACACCGTGCATCTTGCAGCTGTAGCGCTGCTCCACAAACTCGGCCGCCAGCATGTGCCCGCCGAAGGTGATGTCGCGGAGCGCGACGCCGGGGGCGAGCAGTGCCGTGTTCTCCATAATGTGCTCGTGCGCATGCGTGTGGAGGCGGCGCATCTCCGCCGTCGGCTCGCCATCGCCCATCCACCAGGTGCGGCTGATGTCCGAGCAGATGCCGTAGACGCCTACGAGGTCCGTATCGAAGGCCACGATCTCGTTGTTCCGGAGCACGCGGGGCCCGCATTCCTGGAACCACGGATTGGTCCGGGGGCCGGAGGCGAGCAGGCGCGTCTCGATCCACTCTCCGCCGCGTTTGACGTTCTCGCTGTGCAGCACGGCCCAGAGGTCGTTTTCGGTGAGGCCGGGCGCCCAGGCCTCGCGCATTGTGGCAACGGACTGCTCACAGGCCAGCATCGCGCAGCGCATGGCCTTGATCTCTTCCTCGCCCTTGATGGCGCGGACCCGCTCGGTCAGCTCCTCGCCCTCATGGAGCTCGAGGCCGAGGTGCCCGAGGGCGTGGGCGCCATGGAGCAGGATCTTGTCGACGGCGAGACGGCGGTTCCCGGGTGCGTGAGTTCGCATGAGATCGTCGACTTCCGCCGCGAAGCTCGCTGCTCGCTCCGGCCCCTTGTCGCCCGCACTGAAGTAGAAGAGGCCGGCGCCCCCCCGCACCTCGCGCACCAGAGGATTGAACTTGCTGAGAAAGGCGAAGCTCGCGCCCTTGTACTCCCAGAGCACCATGTGTCCGTCCGCCAGGACCAGCACCGCCCGGAACGGGTTGTGCATGTTCCAGATCTGCATGTTCGTCGTGTCGGTCGCGTAGCGGATGTTGAGGGGGTCGAAGAGAAGGACGCCGCCATAGTCTCGCTCGGCCAGCCCCCTCACCAGCCGGTCGAGGCGATCGGCGCGCATAGCCGGGAGGTCGGGCAGCGCGAGCCCGGCGGCCTCGAACTCGTTGAGCGCGAGCGCCGTGGGGCCGATCTCCACCCTGTCTTCGCCGGGGCGCCCGGTCGCGGGGCAGGGGGCGGCGCGGTAGGGGTCGATCTTGCGGATGGCGGGGGGCGTCTCGAGCGGCATGACGGTCTCCTCTTCGCTCGAACGGTGGCGCCAGGGCGGCCGGAGGTCGGCCACGAAATCGTCGCCACGCGTCGTTTTTTCGCGTCGCCTGCCTGCGGCTGCTGCGTCCTCGCCCGGCAATTCGGAATCTGGCGCCGTCAATGCGGTATCCGCACCGCAACGGCGCCGCGGCGATTAAGGCGGTGGCAAGCTGGCTGTGCGATGAGCAGCGGGCAGATCGGGCGGCAATGACGCGGGAGAGCGCGGTATGAGCGATGGCGGCAACGGCGGCATGCACCGTGCGCTTCAAGAGCTCGGGGGTGACGTCGTCGGCGCGCTGGCCGACTCCGTGGTGGATCAGTCGGTTGTTCTAGACAAGGACAACCGCGTCTGCTGGACGGGCGATGCGGTGCGCCGCCGTCTGGGCGCGGAGCCCGGGGTGCTGGACGGCCTCATGCTCTCGAGCCTCATGGCCAGATTCGGCCGGCCCAGCGATCCCGCCGCACTCGCCGCTGCGCTGGACGGCGGCGACGGTGCGGTGCTGCGCTTTTGCGACAGCGACCTCGAAGGCGTTGCCTTCTGTGCGGTCGCGCGAGCCATCCCGCCAGGGGCGCCGGATCCTACAGGGCGCGTGCTGGTGCTGATGGACGTGACCAGCATCATGGAGCAGCTCTCGCGCGCCGAACGGGCGCGTGCGCAGATCGAGCAGCGCCTCGAACTCGATACCGACACGGGTCTGCCCAACGAGCGCAAGATGTTGGAGATGCTCGCAGGCGCGCTCAAGGGTGACGATCAAGCGGCAGAGAGGGATCCAGTCGGACTACTCCTGATCGAGATCATGGACTTCCGGCAGATCGTCGATCTCTATGGCGCGGAGGTGGGCAGCAAGGTGCTGCAGGACTTCGCCGCGGCGCTCTCGGACGCGCTGCCGGAGGGCCAGGTCGTTGCGCGGCTCAAAGAGCATGAGTTCGGCGTACTCTATCCGCGCGTCACCTCCCGCCAGGCACTGGTGAGCGAGGCGGAGAAGCTGGTGGGCGCGCTCAGCCTCGAGGTGCCCACGGAGCTCGGCGACTGTCGCGTCAGCACGATCATTGCGATGGCGGACATGCAGCCCGGGGAAGGCACGGCCGATCAGCTTCTCAACAATACGCGCATCGCCATGAGCTTCCGGGATCTTCCGCGGCGGGCAGGCCAGATCCGGGTCTACGAGCCGGAGATGCGCGCGGCGCTGGAGGCACGGAGCCGCACCTATAACGAGCTCTACGCAGCGCTTGAGAACGACGAGATCGAACCCTTCTTCCAACCCCAGATCCGCCTCAGCGACCGGGTGGTCGTGGGCTTCGAGGTGCTGGTGCGCTGGCGCCATCCGGAGCAGGGGTTGGTCCCGCCTGGCCTCTTCCTCGAGATCGCGGAGGATACCGGCCTGCTCGCACCCATCGACGACATCGTCATGAAGAAGTCGATGGCCTGTCTCGGGCAATGGCATCGGGAAGGGAACACCGAGGCGCGCATCTCGCTCAACTGCACTGGCGAGTCTCTGCGCGATCCTGAATATGTGGATAAACTGCTGCTGGAGATGGATCGCAACGGTCTCGAGCCGCGCCATGTAGCCATTGAGATCCTCGAGACAGTGCTCTTCGGGGATGCGGAGGACAGTGCGCGTGTGACGCTGAAACGCCTCCAGGAGTTAGGCTTCTATCTCGAGATCGACGACTTCGGGACAGGGCAGGCCTCGATTTCTCACCTCATCAACCTCAATGCGGACGCGGTGAAGCTCGACCGCTCGCTGGTGCGTGACATCACGACCGATCGCGCGTCCCGCATGGTGGTTGAGGCGACGGTGGCGCTCTCGCGCAATCTGGGGCTGGCAACGCTTGCGGAGGGCGCCGAGAACGAGGACCAGATGAGGCTTCTCGAGAACCTTGGCTGCCAGTACGCTCAGGGTTTCGGGATTGCGCGGCCCATGCCCTTCGATGACACCTCCGCCTGGCTGAAGGAGCATCTGCAGAAGTTGGCGGGAAAGACCGCAAAGAGCGCCTGACGATGCCGCTTGCGGACGGTCGGCTCGCATTGTCGCGGCGGTCTTGCGAAGGGGACGGCTTCCTGCGGTTCGACGGGATGTCGGATTACCCTAAGGGCCGCCATCCGCCAGCCCGCGAATGACCTCGAGTAGTTTTGCGGGGACCAACACGCCGGTTTCCGCGGCGCTTGACCGGTTGGCGTGGCGCCGATCGCCCGGCAGACGCGTGCCTTCGATGGCGGCGAGGGCAGCGAAGAAGGCCTCGGACCGCGCTTGCCAGGCAGTACCATGGCCGAAGGCACCGGGATCGATCGCCAGAAGGAGCTCCCCGCCTTCGGGCGGTCCGCCGTCCTCCGGCCCCTTCTTCCCGGCCTCGTAGCTGAAGAGGTCGCCCGCGACCGCTCCCGCGAGAAGCTCCACCATCATCGCGAGGAGCGCGCCCTTGTAGCCGCCGAAGGGCAGCTGCGCGCCTGCGAGCACCGCTTCCGGATCGGTGCTCGCCTTGCCATCGGGTCCAAGCCCGACGCCGGGCGGCAGCAGCTTGCCGTCGCGGGCATGGATCATGATGTCGCCCCGCGCCATCGCTGCCGTTGCCATGTCGAACGCCATCGGCGGTCCTTCGCCGCGCGGAAAGGCGAAGGCGATGGGATTGGTGCCGAAGAAAGGCGTGGTACCGCCCGCGGGCGCGACCATCGGGGTGGCGGCCGTGACGGCGAGGCCAACGAGCCCCGCCTCCCCGATGCGCTCGACCTCGGGCCAGAGGGCAGCGAAGTGGAAGCAGTGCCGGATCGCAAGCGCCGCAACGCCGGTCTCCCGCGCCCGAGCGATCAGGGCGGGGACGCCGAGCTCGACCGCGAGGGGCGCGAAGCCCCGGCCGGCGTCAACGGCGAGAACGGCCGGTGCGGGCTGCGACAGCGTCGGCCGCGCCTGCCCGTCGACCTTGCCGCTGCGCAGCGAGGCGACGTAGCCGGGGACGCGGAAGAGACCGTGGCTCTCGGAGCCGTCGCGCTCCGCCGCGCGCACTGTCCGCGCTACCGCCGCCGACTGTTCGGTGCTAGCCCTGTTGATCTCGAGGGTTCGGAGCACGAGGGCCTCGACGGCTTCCAGCGTCAGTGTCTCGCGTTTGCTCATCGACCGATCCTCCTGCGCCTACCCATCCCCGTATCGCTCGCCGCGCCCGGCGGGCCGGGGGGTGCGCGCCGCTGCGACAACGCCTACATTCCATGAAAATCGGAGAGAGGCGAATGCGCGATACGGACGGGTTCGATGACAGGCGCACCGGCGGGGCGGCCGGGGACCGCTCCCTGCTTGAGGGCGAGGTGCTGGATCGCGAGGCACCCGGGCCCCGGGCCGGGGCGCGGAGCATCCGCGATCCCGGCTGGGTCGGTCGGAACCGCGATACGATCGAGCGGGGGCGGGACGCCGTGCAGTTCCTGATGCCGTTCCTGCCGCCGCCACTCCGCCTCGGCGCCGTCGCCGCAAGCCTTGCCGCACAAGGCCTCCTCACCGTCGAGGACGCGCGGACCGGCCGGGCGCGGCGTGGCGAGGCCGGGCTCACGGGTCTCGGTCTGGCGCTAGATGCGGCCACGCTGCTCGCCTCTACCCGTGCGGCGCCTGTGAGATTGGTGCGCCAAGCCGGCCGGCTCGCGGTTGCAAGGGCGGTCGTGGCCCGCTTCGAGCGTCGTCAGGAGCAGGGTGCCGTCTGAGAGGACAGCCGGTGCGATGGTGCGCCTCGAGCCCGTCGCCCGCGCCTCGTCCGATGCGAGGACGACGTCGAGCGAAGGGGCGATCGCTCCCGCGAATGAAGAGCCATCTCGCTACCCCAGGGCGGCGGCTTTAGCCTCCGCTCGGGCGGCTGCGGCGGCATCGGTGTCGCCGCGGGCTTCGAGAGCGTCGGCATAGCGCTGCCAGCCCCAGACCCCGCCGGGCCGTTCCGCCACGCGCTCGGCGAGCATCGCTGCCGCAGCGCCAGTCTCGCCGGCGCGCATGGCCGCGTCGATGAGCAGCATCTCGAAGACATCGCGCTGTGCATGGCTGCCGCCGATGGGGTCGAGCGCGTAGCGAATGGGGTTGAGCCGATCATAGGCGGCGCGCGCCCGGCCGCCCCGCATGTCCGCAAGCGCCCGCGCGATGGCGAGGCCGACGCGGGCGACAACCTTCCCTTGGGTCGTCGGCTTCTCCGCCCAGGCCGTGAGATGCTCCATCAACGCCGTGACATCCGCATCGCCCCCCGCGCTGACGAGCGCCATCATATAGTGGAGCGAGACGAAGATGAGCTCCTCGTCGCCATGCCGCTTCGCCGCGACCTCGGCGAGCTTCTGCCAGCGGTCGCCCACATCGGTGCCGAAGAGCTCGAGCCGCCAGAGCATCGAGGTAGCGTTCAGCATGTCGAGATAGAAGCCGCTATCGGGCTCCGCGCCAAACTCGGCGTCGTACAGCGCCAGCACCTCGTCCGTCCGGCCTTTCTCGAGCAAATAGAGCCCGCGGTGCCAGTGCAGGTGGTAGCGGAAGTTGTTAACCTGGCTCCACTGGTCCTCGATGGCGCCGGTGAAGGCGAGGCCCTCGGCGTCGCGGCCGGTCATCTCCATGGCATGGGCGACGGCGTGGACGGACCAGGCATCGGCTGGGTTCTCGTCGACCGCGATCTTGCCGTGGCGCTCGGCACGGGCGTAGTCGCCCGCCTCCTCGAGCCCGAAGGCGTACATGCCCTGCACGAAGCCATGGAAGCGGTGACCCTTCGGGTAGGCGCGCACGACGCGGGCGATACCGTCGCGGAGCCGGCGGCCGTTGCCCGAATAGAAGTCGATGAAATGGGTGAGACGGAGCGCCATCGCATCATTTGGCTGAGTGTGGAGGATCTGGCCCCAGATCGTTGCGGCGTCCTCCATCTGGTTGTCGGCCCAGGCGGAGAGCGCGCGCGCATGGAGCGCTTCGCGGGGATTGAGCCGGCCATCGGCGGCCAGGCCGGCCAACTTGTCCGCCATCTTGCGAACGGTGGGCGCTGTCTCCGAAGTGCCGACCATCTTCGTAAGATAGCCCCGCGCGGCGATGGCCATGGGCATCTCCGGATCGTCGGCAATCAGGGCCTTCACCTTGTCGCCCGTGTCGCGCTGGAAGCCGACGAAGGCGCGGACGATGCCGTCATACGCCTCCAGGCTTTCGGGCCGGGACGCGCTGAAGGCGAGCCCGTCGGTATCGGCGAAGGTCTGCATCGTTTCAGTCTCCCGTCCCAAACTGCGGAGGAGACTAAGGTGGCGCAGGGTGGGGCGTCGAGACCCGGCGCTGCGGGAACGCGGGTCGTCGGGATGCTCTCATCGCCGCGGCCAGAGGGGCCCGCGACGCCTCGCCCACCCGCCGACCCCGGAAGAAGGGGCGCCTCAGCCGAGCGTATCGCTCACGCGTGCGGCCAGGGAGCGGCCGGAGCGGAAGGCGTGCTCGACCGTATCGCCGAGGCACCAGTCTCCGCAAAGGCCGAGGCGGCGCTCGGCATGCCAGAGGCAGGGTTGGCCGAGAGGGCGGGTCGTGAGCCCGTAGCGCCAGCGATGGCCTGCGCGATAGGTCTCGGGCGGAAGGGGGCCCGCGCCTTCGGCAAAGGCGGCGATCAGGCGCTCGGCAATGGCATCCTTGTCCTCGTCGACATGTGCCGCGCTCCAGTCTGCGTCCGCGTGGAGTACCCAGCGGTCGTCGCCGCTCGCCCGGCCGGGCTTGTCGTTTTCGCGGAGGGCCTTTTCGATCGGCGGCGCGAGGCTGTCGGGGGTTGCGACCGGGGACATGAATGCGACCATCGCGGTGAGGCGCGGCGCCATTGCGACCATGTTGAACGCGGGCTCTGCAATCCCGGCGGTACCGAGGAGCCGGGCGGCCTGGGGGGCGGGGATCGCTAGGAGGAGGATGTCGGCGGCCGCGTCGTCCTGCCCGAGGGAAAGGCGCCAACCTCCTTGCGGTGTCGACGAGAGGGCGGTGACCTCGCTGCGCCGGGCAATCCGGTCTTCGCTGAGGCCGGCATCGCTGGTGAGGAACGCGCGGACGGTGCCGCTGGCGCCGGGCAGGCCGGTGTGGGCGGGGCCCCGGGTTCGGGTCAGGAGCGACGCCGCGCCATCGTGCCAGGGCGCCGCCTGTTCGCCCTCGGCCGCCGAGGCAAGAAGGGCGGCGAATGCGGGGTCGCCGGCGGTGAAGCCCGGGGCGCCATGATCGAAGCCGCCCGCAGCGCTCCGCCTCGTTGCGAGGCGACCGCCGAGGCCGCCGCTCTTCTCGTAGATGCGCACGGCATGTCCCGCGCCGGTCAGCGCCTCGGCCGCGGCGAGACCCGCCATACCCGCCCCGACGATCGCGATCTCCGCCATGCTGCCCCCTGCGCTGCTGCGGGCGAGGTAGCGGCGAGGCCGGTGGGGGCAACGGGCAATCCGTTAGGCAGGACGAGCCGACATGCCTTTCGTCATGCCCGCAGATGGGCGCCACGCCGGGGGCTGGGGTCTTGCGAAGACGTCTCTTTCGGCGTACCTCGCGCGGCACGGCCCTAGGGGTATAGCTCAGTTGGTAGAGCGTCGGTCTCCAAAACCGAATGTCGGGGGTTCGAGTCCCTCTGCCCCTGCCAGCCGGCCCGGCGCCATGCTCGGGTACTGCAAGGAAGGACACACGCGATGAAGAACCCGGTGCAGTTCGTCAACGAAGTGCGGGCCGAGGGTGCCAAGGTGGTGTGGCCGACGCGCCGCGAGGCGGGGCTGACGACGGCGATGGTGTTTGTCATGGCCACGATCGTCGCCATCTTCTTCTTCTTCGTGGATCAGATCCTTTCGGTCCTCGTGGACATCCTGCTGAGCCTCTGACGCGGCCTGCCCCGAAGAGTTGCAATTTGCGCTGCGGCAGGGGTTGCCAGACGGGGCCCTGGCCGCTAACCACCACGCCTCTTGGCACGCACCAATCTTTCGATTCGCCGCAGTCCCCGTAAGGACGCTGCGGCAGCGGGCGTTGGGATGGCGGGCCTGAGGGATTGAGCGGGGACGGCGGCCGGGAGATCCGGCGCGGCCGGGAGACGGACGGGCGATGACTGCGCGCTGGTATTCGGTTCACGTGCTCTCGAACTTCGAGAAGAAGGTGGCGGAGTCGATCCGCGAGGGCGCCGCTCAGCACGGGCTCGAGGAGGAAATCCTTGAGGTAATGGTGCCGACCGAGGAAGTGACCGAAATCCGCCGCGGTCAGAAGGTGAATGTGGAGCGCCGCTTCATGCCGGGCTACGTGCTCGTCAAGATGGAGATGACGGACCGCGCCTATCACCTCATCAAGAACACGCAGCGCGTGACGGGGTTCCTTGGGCCGCAGGGCAGGCCGACGCCTCTCCGCGAGGCGGAAGTGAACAGGATCCTCAATCAGGTCGAAGAGGGTGTGGAGCGTCCGCGTCCAGCGATCACCTTCGAGGTGGGCGAGCAGGTCAATGTCACGGACGGACCTTTCGAGAGCTTTACCGGCCTGGTCGAGGATGTGGATGAGGAGAACGCGCGCCTGAAGGTGACGGTCTCCATCTTCGGCCGGGCGACGCCGGTCGAGCTCGAGTATTCGCAGGTAGCAAAGGCCACCTGACGGTTGTCAGCGGTGGGAGGCGAGGACGGCGCGCCGTCCGGACCGGACCACCCTTTCGTGAACCGGTGTCCACGCGTGGGCGCCATGGGAAAGTGAGAGAGGACGAGAGATGGCGAAGAAGGTCATCGGCTCGCTGAAGCTCCAGGTGCCGGCCGGCAAGGCGAACCCCTCGCCCCCGATCGGCCCGGCGCTCGGCCAGCGCGGCATCAATATCATGGGCTTCTGCAAGGAGTTCAACGCGAAGACGCAGGAGATCGAGCCGGGTGCGCCGTGCCCGACGATCATCACCTACTATGCGGACAAGAGCTTCACCTTCGAGATCAAGACGCCGCCAGCGTCGTTCTTGCTGAAGAAGGCGGCAAAGCTGAAGTCCGGTGCGAAGCTTACGGGTCGCGAGACGGTGGGCAGCGTGAGCCTCAAGCAGGTTCGCGAGATTGCCGAGCTCAAGATGAAGGACCTGAACGCGAACTCTATCGAGGGCGCGATGCAGATCATCGTCGGCTCCGCGAAGTCCATGGGCATCGAGGTGAAGTGATGGCAAAGCTTCCGAAGCGCAAGGCGGCCATCCGCGAGGCCACTCAGGGCAAGGGTCCTCTCTCGATCGAGGAGGCCGTCAGCCTGATCAAGGCGAACGCGACCGCGAAGTTCGATGAGACGGTCGAGGTCAGCATGAACCTCGGCGTCGATCCGCGCCATGCCGACCAGATGGTTCGTGGCTCGGTCAATCTGCCGAACGGCACCGGCAAGAGCGTCCGCGTTGCCGTCTTTGCCCGCGGCCCGAAGGCCGACGAGGCAACGGAGGCGGGCGCCGACGTCGTGGGTGCTGAGGATCTCATGGAAACGGTGCAGGGCGGCACGATCGATTTCGATCGCTGCATCGCGACCCCGGACATGATGCCGATCGTCGGTCGTCTGGGTAAGGTGCTGGGCCCGCGCGGCCTGATGCCGAACCCGAAGATCGGCACGGTGACGATGGATGTGGCGAAGGCCGTGCAGGACGCGAAAGGCGGCCAAGTCACGTTTCGCGTCGAGAAGGCGGGTATTATCCATGCCGGCGTCGGCAAGGCGTCGTTCGAAGAAGCGAAGCTCACAGAGAACATCCGCGCCTTCATCGATGCGGTGAACCGGGCGAAGCCGACGGGCGCCAAGGGCACCTACATCAGGAAGGTGTCGCTGAGCTCGACGATGGGACCCGGGATCGCCTTGACGAATGACAGCCTCTCGGCGTCTGCGGAGGCGGCGGAGTAAGGCTCAGAGTGGGGTAGAGCACCACCTGCCGAAATCCCCGGCCTTGCGTCGGGGCGGCCACGCCGAGAGGGGTGGCACCTGTCCGAGACGGTGGGCGGCGCGCGAGCGCGGAAGTCCTGCCATAGACGGGGAACGATGGGATCTGCCGGAGCGGCGCTCGGGCGGTCTTGGTCGGGACCCCGGACGGGACCCGAAGAGCGCTTCGCCCTGAAGTGCGACCGAGAGGGGGGCGGAGCGGACGAGAGCCGGCGGGGGCAGGCGCCTTCCGCCAACCTGTGGAGAAGACTGTGGATAGAGCCCAAAAAGCACAGACGGTCGACGAACTCGGCCGGATCTTTGCGGACTCTGGCGTCGTGGTGATCGCTCACTACGCCGGCCTCACGGTCGCGCAGATGCAGGATTTCCGTGCCCAGATGCGTGAAGCTGGGGGCGGGGTCCGTGTCGCCAAGAACAGGCTCGCCAAGATCGCCCT
>JBCCDG010000125.1:0-12214 GCA_039030915.1 Pseudomonadota bacterium
GCCGACCGCGCTCTGGCGGCAGGAACGGCGCGATCAGCTCCCAGGTGGCGTCGTCGATGAGGTCTCGGTCCAAGGCGGGCTCCCAAATCCCAGCCTTGAATCACGCCATGGGCCCGCAGGGAATCCCTTTTGTCCACACAGCCTAGGTTGCTCAGAGGTAGAGGTTTTCTGGATCCCCGGGTCAAGCGCGCGGATGACGAGCGTGGGTTTGCTCCGTTCCGGTCGAACCATTAGAGCGCCTTCCGACCTCACGCGCTCAGGTCGTGCTCGGGCTTGACCCGAGCATCCATGGCCGGTGGCGCAGGATCCCCGGGTCAAGCCCGGCAATGACAACGTCCGCGTGAACATGTCAGATCTAATGGCGCTCTAACCCTTTCTTCGCCGTTTTCGGTCAACCCTGTCGTGGGAGGGCGCGGCGCTGACCCAGTGCTCGTTTAGCCAGGACTGATGGCCTCATCGACGGCCGCACCACTGCACTTACCCCCAAACGGGCTCAGCCCCGAAGCGCCGCGATCACCGCCTCCGTCTTCGTGATCGTCGCGACATTGCTCATCGCATAGTCGATCGAGGCGCGGTGCCAGTCGGCGTTCATCGTCGAGCATGCATCCTCCGGCACGATCACGCGGAACCCCTTATCCGCCGCCGTGCGCGCCGTGTGCTCGACCGACATATTGGTCCAGGCGCCCGTGTTGATCAGCGTGTCGATGCCCGCATGGCGGAGATAGCTCTCCAACCGGCTCGTCTCCCAGGCGCTCATCGACATCTTCTCGACCACGAGATCGCTTGGCCCAGGCTCGAGCCCCGGCGCCGGCCCCACGCCCCAGGTCCCCCGCACCAGCGCATTCTCGCCCTTCAGCCCCTGAAAAAGCGGGGCGTGCTGCGCCAGCAGCGGATGCCCGGGCTCACAGACCATCCAGACATGGATCACCGTGACACCCGCTCCTCGGCAGGCCTTGGCCAGGTGCTGCGCATGCTCCACCACCCGCTGCGCCGTCGCATGCGCGGGCGAGCCGGAGGCGGCGAAGGCCCCGCCCTCCATGATCACATCGTTCTGCAGATCCTGCAGGATCAGCGCCGTGCGCCCGGGCTCGATCCGCAGCGTCGCACCAGGGATCGACACTGGGGACGCGACCGCCGACGGCTGCGAAGGTACCTGCCGTTGCACCGGCGGGACCTCCTTCACCGTCATAAAGGGCTCGATCCGCCCCCGCTTCTTCATGCGCACGGAATAAAGCGAGGTACAGGCGCAGAGATAGAGCGTCTGCCAGTCATCCCCGCCCCAATGCAGGTTCGCCACCATCTCGGGACAGGCGATCTCACCCAGCTTCATCCCGTGGAAGTCATAGATCCAGACGCCCCCCGGCGCAGTCACGTAGAGATTGCCGTCGATATCCGCCTTCATCCCGTCAGGCAGCCCGCGGCGCAGCGTCTCGCTGATGCCCGAGGCGAAGATCCGCCCGTTCACAAGCCGACCGTCCTCGGCCACATCGAACATCCGGATACTCGCCTGCTCGGTATCGTTCACCCACATCCAGCGCTCACACGGGCTGAAGCAGAGCCCGTTCGGCTGCGTGAACATGTAGCGGTCGGAGACAAGCTCTGCCTCGTCCCCCGGCCGGTGATCGGGCGACAGGCGATAGACGCCCTGAAACCCCATCTCCAAGGGCCGCGGCACCCCGAAATGCTCCATCCGCCCGAAGGTCGGGTCCGTGAAATAGATGCTGCCGTCCTTCCCAACGACGATGTCGTTGGGCGAGTTCAGCTCACGCCCCTCGAAATGGCTCGCGAGAACCTCCCGCGTGCCATCCGGCCGAAACCGCGCGACCGAGGATGTCGCATGCTCGCAGACCAGCAGGTTCAGCCCGGCATCGTAGGTCATGCCGTTGCCCTTGTGCGAGGGCCGCATGACCTCCTCGACCCGGCCATCCGGCGTCCAGCGTCTGCGCACATCGCCGGGCATGTCGGAGAACAAGAGATGCCGGTCCAACGGGTGCCAGATCGGCCCCTCGGTGAACACGAAACCCGTGCCGAGCCGGTGCACCGGCTCATAGGGATCGATGATCTGCGCGAAACGCGCGTCGTTGGCGCGATGGCTCATGATCCGCCCTCCTCGACCGCCCGCCGAGAGGGTGTGACCCTCAGCCGCCCGCCGCGGTCTCCTGCACATGCCGCTCGAAGGCCGTCTGCAGCATCTCGCTCGACCGCTCGCCCCGCAGCACCCGGCGCATGCGCCCGTCGCCGTCGAACAAGAGGATCGTGATATTGCCGACCCCGTGGCGCGCGGCGAGGGCCCGGCCCTCGTCCGTCTTGATGTTGGCGACGAGATAGGTCAGCGCCCCATCCTCGATCCCGCCCATCGCATCGCGCGTCGCCGTCTGCAGCCGCCGGCAGACCGGGCAATCCGGGTCGTGGATCTGCACGACCGCAGGCGTGCCGTTGCCGATCCGGTCGAGGTCGTGTTCGGCGATCGAGGCCATGACCGAGCGCGTCGCGAAATACCCACCGCCGCCCAGCACACCAACCAAGATCGCGCCGTTCCGCGCCATGATCAGCATCTCTCGCCGGCTCCGCGCCTTGCGCTTCGGCGCGGCGATCTCTGCCGGGCGTTGCTTGGCCGGACCCTTCCGGCGCTTCTGCTTCTTCATCGCAGCATTCCTCCGACCACCTCACCCAAGGTGAAAGAGATATGCGCCAGCACGACCGCTGACCGAGATCACGAAGCCGTGCACCCAGCGTGATCGAGGAGACCATCGCCCGCCCCCTCAGGCCGGGAACCACTGGCGCGCGGGCAGCGTCTCGGTCATCGGGCCCGGCACGGCCATACCCAGCCGCCCGACCACCTCTGCGTGCTCGATCTTCGCGGGTTTGTCGTGGATCGGCAGCAGGAAGGTGTAGTTGTTCAGAAGCTTCTTGATCGCCCCCTTCTCGCCCCGCTTGCTGCCCGCATGGTTGCCGGTCGTGCGCGGCTCCATCCAATTGTTGGTCATCACATGGTTCACGATCTGATCGTTGAAGTCGTAGATCACGTCGCCGCAGATGCAGGCGAGGCCCTCCGCCGTCTCCACCACGACGTTCATTGAGCCTTCGGTATGGGCATAGGCCGGCTCGCACCAAACGCCGGGGATGATCTCCTCCGCGCCGGTGATCTCGAGATCCAGGAACCGCATCGCCTCGGGCTCGTAGATCCGCTCGACCAGGTGCAGGATATCGGGCTTCGGATATTGCGGATACATGATCCCGCTGACCGAGAACTCCATCTCCTTGCGATTGATCACCACTGTGGTGTTCATTGGAAACTTGTCGTCCTTGCCCGCATGGTCGATATGCAGATGGGTGTGCAGGATGTAGCGGATATCGCCCGGCTTCAGCCCATGCTTGGCGAGCTGGTTCTCGATCATGTTGTCATGGAACTGCAGCCCCCGCATTCCGAGGGACTCCATGATCGCATTGTCGCGATAGCCCGTATCGACCAGCACCGGATGCGTCCCGCCGAGGATCAGGAACCCATAGACCGGCACCCGCCGCGTTCGCCCGCATTCGTGGCCGAGCACGAGGAAGCTCGTCTCCAGCTCGATATCGCCATAGTCGAGCACGTGGATCGTGAGTGCCATGTCTGTCCTCCGTCGTTCGGGCCCTGACGGCCCTTTGTGGTTCAGAGCCGGTAGACCCGGGCTGCGGTATCGGTGAAGGCGGCCTTGCCATGCGTCTTCGGACGCTCGGCAAAGGCTGCGCGGAAGCCGGCGAGAAGATCGGCATAGGGCGTCCAGATCTTCTCGATGGGGAAGTTCGAGCCATAAAGGCAGCGCTTGGGTCCGAAGAGGGCGAGCGTCGCCTCCACCATCTCCGCCACGAACGCAGGATCGTTGCGATGGATGAACGTGCCGAAGCCTGAGAGCTTCGCCACGACATTCGGGCAGGCCGCAAGCTCCTCCATTCCGTCCCGCCAGAGCGCGCGGCCCTCAGCACTCAGATCCTCCAACATGCCGGCGTGCTGCAGCACGAAGGTCACCTCCGGGCAGGCGCATGCCAGCATCGCAGCCCCCGCCATCTGCGGCGCGAAGACCTGCAGCTCAAAGATCCAGTCATACTCGGCGAGCCGCGCGATATTGGCCTGCACCACCGGGTCTTCGGCGAGGTCGGGTCGGCGGGCGAAGCGGTAAAGCGGGTTCTCGTGCCAATGGAGCTGCTGACGCACCCCGCGCATCAGGGGCTGTGCCGCCAACCGGTCGAGCTGCGGGCGCACATCGGCCACGGTGAAATCCGCATAGCCCACGATCGCATGGGGCCAGCCATGGGCCTCCGCCACCGACTGCACCCAGGCCGCCTCGTCCGCGGCCCAGTTCGGCGCCCAGTTCGCCTGCACATAGACCGACTTCTCGATCCCCAGGCCCGCAATATCCGCTAGATACTCCTCGATCCGATAGTCCCGTTTGATCGCCGCATAGGGTCCGAAGATCCGCGGCCGCTCCGGCCCCAAAAGCCAGGGCAGATCGGCCTGACGCCAGATATGGTGATGCGCGTCGATCATCGCGCCCGCCCCAGCGACAGGAGATGCTCCGCAATGGCCTCGGTACTGCCCCCATCGCCAAGCCTGTCGAGATCGCCGAGCACCGCACCCAACCCCGCCGTCGCCGGGCGGTAGGCGGGGTCGGCCGCCAGCGGGGAGAGCCAGTCGAGCCGCCAGGCCAGGCGCGAGAGCCGCCGCACAGCCCCGATCATCGCGTCAGGGCTGCCCCGCTCCAACCCGTCCGACAGCACGACCACCAGCGCTCCGCGCGCAAAGCCCGCATAACGCGGCACGGCGAGGAAGGTCTCCAGCGCCTCCCCGATCCGCGTGCCCCCGTCGAGATCCGCGACCAACCGGCCCACATGCTCCAGCGCCCGCTCGCGGTCCCGTGCGCGCAGATCCCGCGTGATCCGCGTCAGCCGCGTGCCGAGCGTGAAGACCTCGACGCGCTCCGCCGCCTGAGCGAGGCAATGGGCAAGCGCGAGCCGCTCGTCGGTCCGCTCCCGCATCGAGCCCGAGACATCGATCAGCAGCACGATCCGCCGCTGGCGATACCGCCGCCGCCGACGCAGGAGCGCGATGGCCTCGCCCTCCCGCCGCAGGGCCGCGCGCAGTGTCCGGCGCAGATCGGGTGCTCCCCGCGCGTCCGCCACGCGCCGCCGGCTCTGCCGCCGTGGCAGCCGCCGCCCGGCCAGTCGCGCAAGCCGCGCGAGCGCCGCCTCGCCACCGCCAGGGGCCAGATCCCGTGTCGCCAACCGCTCAGCGCGTGTGGCCTCAGCGCCTGCATCGGCTGGCTCCTCGGCCTCCTCGGCCTCGGCAGCGCCGCCTTCGGGCTCATGCGCCTCGACCTCGTCCTCTTCGTCGCCCGTGGCGGGTGCTGCAACCGTCTGGCCCAGGAAATGCGCCCGGAAAAGTGCGTCGTACTCGGCGTGCCGCTCCCGCGGGATTGCCATCACTGCAAGCCCCGCGCGATGGATATCCCCGATCCCCCGCGGTCCGAGGAGCCTGATGCCCTCCAAAAACGCCATGGTCTGGTCCGGGGCCACGGCAAAACCATGGGCCCGCAGCACCGACGGAAACGCCACCAAGGGCTCGACCGCGCGCGGCACCGTCACGGCCCCAACTCCAACTGCCGCGCCCGCCCATCCTCGACGACGAAAAGCGCCGGCCGCGGCATCGCCCGCCAGATCGGAATGCTAAGCTCCCGCCCGAAGGCCGAGAGCACCACCGAGAGCCAGAGCCCATGGGTCGCGATCAGCGGCCGCTCCCCACTCGCCGCGACCTCCGCAATCGCCGCATGCCACCGGCGCGAGACATCCGCCAGGCTCTCCCCGCCATAGGGTTGCGCCTCGAAATCGGCGAAAAGCGCCTCCGCCTCCGCGTCCCACCCCCCTTGTGGCACCGCCCCATGCTCGCGCTCGCGCAACCGCGCATCTTCGGCGATCGAAAGGCCCGCCGCCGCCGCAAAGGGCGCCACCGTCTCACGCGCGCGGGCATAGGGCGAGGAGACGATCCGCGTGATCCCGAGCCTTTCGAGCCGCGCCACGATCCCATCGGCGGCCCGCCTGCCCGGCTCCGACAAAGGCGCCTCGGGCGCCTGCCCCGTCCCGTCCGCATGGCGCAGGAACCAGATCATGCCGCCTCCCCCGGCAGCACGGCATCGAGCCGGGGCGCCATATAGCCGAGATCGTCCTGGTCCTTGAGCGCAACCCCGATCGCCCGACGGAACGCCTCAGGCCAGCGCGCGCCTTGCGCATTGAGAAGCGTCGCAGCCTCCGCCCATTCCACGGTCTCGGCGACGCCCGGCGGTTTCGCCAATGGCTCCGCCCGCAACAGTCCCACGGCCGCAACCACCGCCTCGGCGGTCGCGCGCACCACGCTGCTCGCCCGCGCCATCACGATCTCGGCTTCGAGCGCGGGATGCGGATAGTCGATCCAGTGATATACGCAGCGCCGCCTCAGCGCCTCATGCAGCTCCCGCGTCCGGTTCGAGGTCAGCACGACCACAGGCGGCGCCGAGGCCCGCACCGTCCCGGTCTCGGGGATCGAAATCGCGAAATCCGACAGGAACTCGAGCAGGAAGGCCTCGAACTCCGCATCCGACCGGTCGATCTCGTCGATCAGAAGGACCGTGCTCTCGGGCGCCCGCAACGCGGCCAAAAGCGGGCGCTCCAGCAGAAAATCGTCGGCGTAAAGATTGACCGGCCCCTCGCCCGCCTGCCGGATCGCTAGCATCTGCCGGGGATAGTTCCATTCGTAAAGCGCGGCGGACGCGTCGATCCCCTCATAGCACTGCAACCGGATCGCCCGGCGCGCGAGCGTCGCAGCGATGGCCCGTGCCGCCTCGGTCTTGCCGACCCCCGGCACACCCTCCAACAGCAGCGGCTTGCCGAGCGCCAACGCCAGATAGGCTGCCGTCGCCAGCCCCTCATCCGCCAGGTACTGCGCGCCGGTGAGAGCCGTGCGCAGGGCCTCGGGCGAGGCGATGCCGTCGATGCTCTCCCTTACCGCCACCAGCCATCCCTCCATGGCCGAGGGCGGGGCGATGGGACCGCGTTGAAAGGCCGACCCGTCACCGCGCGGCCCCAGAGACACCTCGAGACACCGCGCCTCCCATCTGACGCAGCCCGCGCAGGATCTTCTCCGGCGTCACCGGCAGCGTGTCACAGCGGAGCCCCACCGCGTCGTAGATCGCGTTGGCGATGGCCGGCAGCAGCGGGTTCGCGCACATCTCCCCCGGCCCCTTGCCGCCATAGGGCGCATCCTCCGCCGGCCGCTCCAGGACCGAGATATGATGCGGCACGATCTCCCCGGGCCCGGGCATGAGATACGCGTTGAAGTCCTCCGGCCCATGCGCGCGGTCCGGGTAATAGGGCTCGGTCGTCTCGTAGAGCGCGTGCGAGATCCCCATCCAGGCACCCCCAACAAGCTGCTGCTCCACAAGCTTCGGATTGAGCGCCCGGCCGACCTCATAGGCGGAGTTAACATCCGTGACCGTCACCTCTCCCGTCTCGTCATCCACTTCCAGATCGACGACGACGGCTGCATGGGCGAAGCAGGTAACGGGCGTCATCTCGCCCGTCTCGGGGTCCGCCTGGCCCGGCGGGATCAAGAAGATCCCGCGCCCCGACAGCGTGCGCCCCTGCTTGAACTGCGCGGCGATGGCGGTCTCGGCCACGGTGACCCGGCGCTGCGGCGCGCCTTTCACATGGATGTTGCCCTGCCCGTCGGTGTCGAGATCGCGCGGATCGACCTCGAGCTCCTCCGCCGCGGCCTCCAGCAGTTGCGCCCTCGCTTCGGTCGCAGCCCGGATCACGGCGTTGCCCACGCGATGCGTCCCGCGTGAGGCGAAACTGCCCATGTCATGGGGGCCGGTATCGCTGTCGGCGGTGTCCACATAGACATCCGCGATGGGCACGCCGATGGCCTCCGCCGCGATCTGACGCGTCACGGATTTCATGCCCTGGCCAAGATCGATGGCCGAGAGCGTGACCATGAACTTCCCATCTGGCGTCGCGTGCACCAGCGCCTGGGACGGGTCGCCGCCGAGGTTCATGCCAATCGGGTAGTTGATGCAGGCAAAACCGCGCCCCTTGTGGATGGTCATGGGCCCGCTCCCCTCACCGCCGCCGCGTGCCGGACAGGAAGCGCGAGACACCGGGCCGGCGCACGCCCTCCTGGAACGGCCGCTCGGGCGCATAGGGCTTCGGGCTCGGCAGCGGCGCCTCGGTCTCCGGCGGCGTGGGGCTGCCCGGGGTTGCCGCGCTCGGTCGTCCGGCATCGCCGGGCGGTCGAGCGCCCTGGAGGCCTTGGAGGCCCCGAACGCCCCGATCGCCCTGACCGCCCTGAACGCTGTGAACGCCCTGGGCACCGTTGAGGGGGGCCGAGGCCATCCGTGCCGCTGGGGGCAGGGCAGGCCCCCCCGCCGGTACCGCCGGTGCTGCCGGTGCCGCCGGTGCCGCCAGTGCTGCTGGGGGCATCGACAGAGGTGCTGCAGCCGGCACCTGCGTCAGCGGGGGGGCTGCACCTAGAGGCAGAGGCATTGCCGGCGCTGAGATCCGATGGCCGATCCGGGCGGGGTCCATCGCCATATCCGGGTTCTGCGGCGGGGCGGCGGCAATCGCGCTGCCGCCCGTGCCTGCCGGCAGCCGGCGCACGGCACCGCCGCCGGCGAAGGGCTCGGGCGCCACCGCCCGGGCGCGTCGCTCACCGATCCGGCCCTCTTCGTCGATCGCCGTCTCCGGGATCTCGGCCCGCCAGCCCTCGCCCCCGCCCGCAAGGCTCGAGGCCGCAGCCAGTTCCGGCGCAAGCCTGATCCCCGCCTTCGCCGCCGCCACCTGGCAGCACTCGATCAGCGCGCAGTTCTTCGCGGCCCGCCTGTGCGCCTTCATGTCCCCGTCGCGATAGGCGTTCAGGATCCGCAGCGCGACCGGGTCGAGCCCCACCACTTCCGCCACCCGGTCCATCTGACACTCGATGGCGAAATCCACGCCCGTAATCCCGAAGCCCCGCATCGCCGTCGCCGGCGTCCGGTTCGTGAACACGCAGTAGACGTTCGCCGCCACATTCGGGATCGTATAGGGCCCCGGCAGATGCCCGACCGCCTTCTGCACTGCATAGGAGGAGAGGCGGGTATAGGCGCCCGAATCGAAGAACCCGGTCAGGCTGCGGGCGACGATGCGCCCATCGGCCATCACCCCGTCTTTCAGCCGCCAGCGCTCCGCCCCGCGCGGCGCACCGACCTGCATCTCCTCGGCCCGGTCCCACATGAACTTCACGGGCCGCCCGGTCAGCAGCGCACCCAGCACGGCCATGGGCTCGGTGATCGAGTCGACCTTGCCGCCGAAGCCGCCGCCCACGGTCCCACCGATGAAATGCAACCGTGAGGACGGCAGATCCAACAACTTCGCGGTCGTCCCCAGCGAGAAGAACAGCGCCTGCGTCGCCGTGTGGCAGACATAGCGGTCGTTCGTCTCAGGCGCTGCAATCGCCCCGCAGGTCTCCATCGGCGCCTGCTCGATGGGCGACATCTGATACTCCGCCTCGATCACATGATCCGCCTCGGCAAAGGCGCGCGTCACATCGCCAAAGCGCAGCTTCTGATGGTCGTAACGGTCGTGATAGTCGAAGGTGTTGTTGGGATAGGTCTCGCTGACCACCGGCGCGCCCGGCGCCAGCGCCTCCTCCACATCCAGCACATGGGGCAGCACGTCCCAGTCGACGCGCACAGCCTCGACCGCCCGCCGCGCCGCCCGCTCGCTCGTGGCGATCACCGCCAGCACCGGCTCGCCCACATAGGCGACCTTCTTGGGCGACAGCAGCGCCTCGTCGTCCCGGCCGAAGCCGATGAGCGAGAGGAGGGTGTTGAGGTTCCGCGGCACGTCCTCCGGCCGCACGATCCGCACCACGCCCTCCATCCGCTCGGCCGCGGCGGTGTCGATATGCCGGATCCGCGCGTGGTGATGCGGCGAGCGCACGCAGCGCATGTGCAACAGCCCCTCGAACAGATGATCGTCGTAGAACCGCGTTCGCCCGGTCACATGGCCGAGGATATCCTGGCGCAGCCGCGGCTGCCCGATCTCCGAGAGATCGTCGTCCCGCTCATCGGCGAACAGGTCCTTGCGAAACTCGACCTCCGCCATCAGGCGACCCTCCCGCCCATGGTGTCCGCCGCGGCCAGGATCGCATCGACGATCGGCTCATAGCCCGTACAGCGGCAAAGATTGCCCGAGATCGCCTCGATCACCTCGTCCCGGCTCGGCCGTGGATTGGTCTCTAGCAGCGCCTTCGCCGCCATCATCATCCCCGGCGTGCAATACCCGCACTGCGCGGCGAACCCCTCGGCGAAGGCCTGCTGCAGCGGATGCGGCTCGGGCCCAGCCTGCAGCCCCCCGGTGGTGCGCACCTCGCGTCCCTCGACCGTCATGGCGAGCGTCAGGCAGGCGAGATGCGGCTCCCCATCGATCAGCACCGTGCAGGCGCCGCAGGTCCCCTGCCCACAGCCCCATTTGGGCGAGAGATCGCCAAGCCCGCGCCGCAGCACCTCCAAAAGGTTCGCGCCCCCATCGGCAAAGCTCGCAGCCTCGGCCCCGTTCAGGCGAAAACTCACCGGCGTCTTCCTCATCGCCGCACCCCCTCGCCCTTTAGCAGCCGCGTGAGATGCACAGGCGCCACCTCCAGCCGATACCAGGCCGAGGCGAGCGCATCGTCCACGGGCGCGAGCCCCTCGGTCGCCACGGCAACGGCCCCCCGAATGCCTGCATCGTCGAGCGTCGCGCCCTCCAGCGCCCGCTCGGCGGCCTTTGCCCGCAGCGGTGTGGGACCCATGGCGCCGAAGGCGATGCGCGCGCCCTCGACCCTCCCGACAGGGCGGGGCAACAGCGCCGCGATGGCGAGGACGGAGACGCCTTTGGGCTTGATCCGGCTCACTTTCAGGAACCGGAACGCGTCGCCCCGCGGCACCGGGACGACAATGGCGGAGACGAGGCCCCGTGTCTGCGCCTGAGCCCGCTCCCGTCCCGCCAGAAACGCCTCGATGGGCTCTTCGCCTGTGGTCGTCCGCACCACCGCATCGAGTGCCAGGAGCGCGGTCGCCAGATCGCCATAGGGGGCCGGCGCGAAGAGGTTCCCCCCGACCGTCGCCATGTTGCGGATCGCAGGCCCACCAACGGCGCGCGCCGCCGGCGCCAGGAACGACAACTCGGCCGATGCCATGATCCCCGCCATCGTGACGCCCGCACCGATGACCACATGCGCGCCCTCGCGCCGGATCGCACGCAGCGCCGGATCGCGGGCGAAGACGATGCGCTCGAGCCCCGTCTCCGCATGGTTCGCCGCCCGCATCACCAGTGTGCCGCCAGCGAGGTACCGCGTCCCCTCCCGCATGGACCGGGCGGCCTCATCGAGCGTCGCGAAACTCTCGACCTCAAGCATGGCCACCCCCAGCAGCCCCAGCACCCCCGGCACCCCCGGGCGCCAGGCCCAGCTCGCTGCGAATGGCCTCGAACCCGGCCACATAGATCCCGGTCCCGACGAGCTCCGAGAGCTCCGCCTCCCGCCCCTTCGGCGTGTCGAACCGGCTCTCCCACTCCCAGAACGTCGCGTCCGTATCCGTCACCGGCATCAGCCGCACATGGGCGACGTAATTGAAGAGCGGGACGGGCGTATCGAGAAGGCAGTAGCTGAAGGTCTGTTCGAGGTCCGACAGCGTCAAAAGCTGCTCCCTGAGCTCCGAACCGTCGACCAAGCGAAAGCGACGCACGCAGCCGACCTCGTCTGAGGCGCGCCCCCGCTCCACCGCGCTCGTATCGACGGCAGGGTGCCAACGGTCATGCCCGTTGAAGTCGCGCAGGACCTCCCACACGGCCTCGACCGGGGCCTCCATCACCGTGCTGCGCAAAACTTTCACCACCGCACCTTCACCACCGCCGCCGCGTGCTCATTTGAACTTCATGTCCTGCGGGTCGAAGGTCGTGACCTGGACATACATGAGCCCGTCGCGCGTCACATAGGCGTCGGCCCCCTTGTAGGGCTCCGCCAGCCAGTCGGCCTCGACCCGCCAGGACACATTGACCGTGTCGCCGATGGTCTTGACCTTTTCGGCGATGAAGGTCGCGCCCCGGAACCCGCCGGCCTCGCGCGTCTGGCAGAAGCCCTCGAAAACCTCGCCGACGGCCGGGCGCCCCTCGATCCAGACGCCATTGGGCA
>JBCCDG010000126.1:0-12202 GCA_039030915.1 Pseudomonadota bacterium
CCGAGGTCGAGGGCACAATGCTGACAACCGCCTCCAAGGCCGAATCCATCGCCTGTAACACCGGCATCGCCGAGCCGGATACAGGGGCAGGGCCCGGCTCCTCTCGTCCCGGCCATAGACCGGATGTCGCATTGCGCTGTCGCCGTGCGGCATCGGTGCATTGCGCGAGGCCCGGACAGCGTCCTGCGCCGTCTCGCGGCTGCCATGCCCCGCTGCATCCGCCTGGGTCCTCGCCAACGACGGCGCACACGCCACCGATCCGCCCGGCGGCTGCTGGACCCTGGCCGCTATCCGGCGGACCGGCGGATAAGCGCGACAGCCGGAGCTTCCGGGCGCAGCAGGGTGCACTCGTCCGCGCAGACCTCGATATCGCGCATCGCCCGACGAAGCTGCCCCCCGGACCAACGGCCAGGTCGACCGGATGAACCGCAGCCTCGCCGCCGCAACGGTTCGACGCCGTCTTTCGGAACCCTGCTCGAGCGATGCCGCCATGGAGCGGGACAGGCGCCAGCCGCCCTTGACCGACCGTGGCGCCGCCGCCGGCCTGTGGTGGAAGCGGCCGGCCCTGAATCGGACGGCACCTTAGGGCCTGCCAGGTTCGGCGATCCGTTCCCTCGTCGAGCCTCAGCGCAGCACTGCTACCTTGCCAAGGATCGATTGGCTGCACCTCGAACATGTGCGCCGACCGGGGCATGCGGGACGGACGCGCAGTTTCGATCGGAGCGCGCCGGCGCAGGTTGCGCAATCCTGCAGCGCCGATGCCGAGAGCGGGCCCTCCGTCCGATGACCAACGCCCCGAAACAGCCAGCCGCCTGTCGATCCGGCGCAGCCGAAGCGGCAATGCCGGAACGGGGCATTATCCTGCGGCCTTTATCCCGCCCCCATCCGACGCGTCGCGCTCACCCGAAAGATCCTCGGCGCCCTCCTGCGGCGAGGCGGCGTCCGCGGGCGGCTCGGCTGGGGCGCCGTCGGCCTCGGGAGGCGGACGCACAAGGCCGAGGCTGGTCACGAGACCGCGCAGCCGCTCGATCGAGACGGGCTTCGCGATGTAGTCGTCCATGCCCGCCGCGATGCATCGGTCGCGGTCGCCCTCAAGCGCGTGCGCCGTCAGGCCGACGATGCGGCAGGGCGGCCCGCTCTCCGCCCTCTCCCGCTCACGGATCCGTGCCGTTGCGTCGAGGCCGTTCATCACCGGCATCGAGACATCCATCAGGATGAGCTTGGGCCCGAGTTCAGCAAACCGCTCGACCCCTTCCTGCCCGTTCATCGCGAAGGCGCATTCGACGCCGAAGCTCAGCAGCATCTGCTCGACCACGCGGCGGTTCACCTCGTTGTCCTCGACCACCAGCACCTCGGGCATCGGCATTCCGGCCGGGACCTCCGCTGCGGGCTCCGCACGGACCGGCGGCGTCTCGTTCCCGGCCTCGACCCGCCGGCTCATGACCGTGGCGATTGTATCGAGGAGCTCCGACGCGCCGACCGGCTTCGTCAACACAGCATCCGCCGTCGCGCTCGCCTGCGACATCGCCTCCTCGAGCCCCATCGAGGAGAGCACGATCACCGGCAGCGCCTCGGTCGCCGGCATCTCACGCAACTCCGCCAGCACCTCCGCGCCGCTCATGCCCGGCATCTGATGGTCGAGCAGCACGAGATCGAAGGGATCGAGCTGATCGACGGCACGCCAGACCTTGCGCAGCCCCTCACGCCCAGACGCAGCGCTGCGCTCCTGCATACGCCAGGACGAGAGCTGCTCCTGCAGGATCACCCGGTTGGTCTCGTTGTCGTCGATCACCAGCACCTTGAGGCCGTCGAGATCCACGGGCGTGGGCGGGCGCTCCTCCCCCTGGCGCACGCGGAGCGGGATCGTCACCCAGAAGGTCGACCCGCGGCCGAGCGTCGAGCATACGCCGATGCTGCCGCCCATCAGCTCGATCAGCCCCTTGGAGATGGCGAGGCCGAGGCCCGTCCCCTCATGCGACCGGGTGGAGGAGCCATCGACCTGGGAGAACTTCTCGAAGACCTCCTTCAGCTTGTCCGGCGCGATGCCGATCCCGGTGTCGCGGATCTCGACGCGCAGATCGAACCACTCCGCGCCGTCGGAGCCGTGGGGTGCCGCCTTCGTGCCCGTGACCTCCACCACCACCTCGCCATGGCTCGTGAACTTCACCGCATTGGCGAGGAGGTTCGTCACCACCTGGCGCAGGCGCGCGTAATCGCCCACCATCATGCGCGGCAGATCGGGCTGGACCCGGACGAGGAGCTCGAGATCCTTGTCGAAGGCGGCCTTCGCCAACAGCTGGGCCGACTCGTTCGCCAACGCCGTCAGCTTGAAGGGCGCGGGTGAGATCTTGAGCTGCCCCGCATCGATCTTGGTGAAGTCCAGAATGTCGTTGATGATGCTGAGCAGCGTCCGCGCGGAGCTGTCGATGATCTCGGCGAACATGCTCTGGCGGCTGTCGAGCTTGGTGCCCGACAACAGCTCCGCCATGCCGATGATCCCGTTCATCGGCGTCCGGATCTCGTGGCTCATATTCGCGAGAAACTCCGATTTCGCGCGCTCCGCCGCCTGCGCCCGCTCCGCCTCCTCGGCGAGCAGCGTCTGCGCGTTGGCGATGCGCAGGGCGAGCGGGCGCGCGATGGCGAGATAGGACGTCGCGATACCGAGGACTGCCGCAGCGAGGATCGCGAGCTTCAGCAAGGGTGCGAGATGCGCGATGTAATGCGCCTCGGCCTCCGCAATGCGCATCAGCTTATTGAACTGCTCGATCTCGAGCCGGTCCCGAACCGCCCAGTATGCATTGATCGAGCCCCAATCGTCGGCGCTCAGCGGTCCGCGCTCCCGCGCGATCGGGGCGACGGCCATCAAGAGCTCGCCGATAATGCCCTCGAGCGCCTCGCTTCCCTCGCCCGACCCAGCCCCGCCCGACTCCTCCTCCCAGATCTCCTCGAGCTCCTCCGACATGGACACCGGGTAGAGCCCGAACTCGCCCACGACCTGATCGGGATCGATCCCGTACTTTTCCTTGAGCTCCCCAAGCTCCAGCGGCACACCCTCCTCATCCGCCTCGCCCAACTCGTCGCCATCCGGGTCGAGGCGGCGGATCGCGGTGTAGAGCGCAAGCGTTTGCTTGAAGACCGTCTGGAGTCTCTCGCGCTGCTCGACCGTTCCGTCGACGACGGCGAACTCGTTGATCGCGAGCGCGAGTTCGGTGATCCCGTGCCCGAGTTTGCTCAGCCCCACCGTGTAGCGCTGCTGGGCGTGGTAGTAGAAGTCGATCGCCATGGTGGCGCCGACCGCGGCCACGATGGGCAGGAAGATCGCCAGCGCCGCCACTGCGAGGCGCACCCGCAGAAACTGCAACGTCGACTTCATCGCCATGGCCTGCCCCATCATCTGTCAAAACGTCCCGCCGCAGCGCGGCGCGAACCCTGCGGCAGGCAGTCTGCGTCGGATGGATTAAGTTTTTGCTTGGCTCTCGCCGCTATATCGGACGCGAGGGTCGGTCGTGGCCGTGCCCTTGCCAGGCGCCCGGGCGCGGCTCGCTTGACCCCACCGGGAAAAGCGTGTCAGTGCCCGCTCCCATGCGGGTGCGTGGGGCGCCCGGTGCAGCGGCAGAGGGCAGGCGATGGCACGCGGCAACTATCTTTTCACGTCCGAGTCCGTCTCCGAGGGGCATCCCGACAAGGTGTGCGACCAGATCTCGGATGCGGTGGTCGACATGCTCGTCGCCAGGGAGCCCGAGGCCCGCGTCGCGGTCGAGACGGCGGCCACCACCAACAAGGTGGTCATGATGGGCGAGGTGAAGATCAGCCCGGACAATGCCGTCTCGGACGAGGAGATGGTCGAGGCCGCGCGTAAGACGATCCGCGAAATCGGCTACATGCAGAAGGGCTTCCACTTCAAGACCTGCGATATCGACTGCTATGTGCACGAACAGTCCGCCGATATCGCGCAGGGCGTCGATGCGGCCGAGAACAAGGACGAGGGTGCGGGCGATCAGGGGATCATGTTCGGCTTCGCCACGAACGAGACGCCGGAGCTCATGCCGGCGCCGATCCTCTACAGCCACCGCATCCTGCGCCTGATGGCCGAGGCGCGGCATTCCGATCCCGCCTCCCTGCTCGGCCCTGACGCCAAGAGTCAGCTGACGATGGAATATCGTGACGGCAAGCCCGTGCGCGCCCACACCATCGTCGTCAGCACCCAGCATGCGGAGCATGACGCGGGCGGGCGCGAGCTTACGGCTGACGACGTGCGCGGGATCGTGGCGCCCTATGTCGAGGCGGCGCTGCCCGAGGGCTATATCGACGCGCAGACCGTGTGGCATGTGAACCCGACGGGCCGCTTCGTGATCGGCGGGCCGGACGGCGACGCCGGGCTCACGGGCCGCAAGATCATCGTCGATACCTATGGCGGCGCGGCCCCTCATGGCGGCGGCGCCTTTTCGGGCAAGGATCCCACCAAGGTCGACCGCTCCGCCGCCTATGCCGCGCGCTACCTCGCCAAGAACGTGGTCGCCGCGGGCCTTGCGGACCGCTGCGTCATCCAGCTCGCCTACGCCATCGGCGTCGCCGAGCCACTCGCCATCTATGTCGACGGGCAGGGAACGGAGACGGTGCCGCCCGAGGAGATCGAGAAGGCCATCCGCGCGACGATCTCCCTCACGCCCCGCGGCATCCGCACCCATCTCGGCCTCAACAAGCCGATCTATCGGCGCACCGCCGCCTACGGCCATTTCGGGCGGGAGCCCGATGCCGATGGCGGGTTCTCCTGGGAGAAGACTGACATCGCCAGCGCGCTCCGCGCTGCCATCTGACGTCATTGCGGCGCCCGTCGCTCACCGCTGCCGCCACGCCTCGAACGGCGCCTGCCAGGTCGGTGGGCGCCGTGCGCGGCTGCTGCCGGCGGTCCTCCGCGGACAGCGCCGTCCTCCCCGCCCGGAACCGCAAAGCGTAGAGGCCATCGGGCCCGTGCGAGGGAGCGCCTGAGGCATCCCATTGCCCGATCCGCAGACATCCACCTCCCAAACCGTGATCCGCTCTGGCGCGGTCATGCCCGTCTTCGGAAGCCTCGACCCAGCAACGCATGATGGGGAGACGCTCGCGATGACGGCGCTCCGCCGGATCGTCACAGGCTTCGACCGGCGAAGAGACGCGCCTCGTGCCGCACAATGATCGCTCCCGGGCCGGCCTGGCGAGGCATCGAAATCGCATCGCACCGGCGGCAATAGCGCACCCACGCCGTGCGCGATTTCTTCCCCGTTACAGCAGCTCTACGCTTTGACTGCCGCAGAGTCATACCCGTTTGACTCAGGACAAGGCGTCTCCCCCCTGTCGGCGCTACCGCACGGGACTTGCGCAATTGAGGAGGGATACATGGCCACGACGGAGATCTCCGCGAACCTGAAGACGAGCAGCGCGGACCCGGCGATCGCACCGCTGCCCTCCCCCGAACTGCCAGCGGCCGAGGGGCGGGCCCATCCCCTGCCGGAGCTCGGCCACGATCCCGATGCGATCCGGCACGCCTTCGAGAGCGGCGAGTATCCCTACACCAAGCGCATGAAGCGGCCGGAATACGAGGCGCAGAAGGCGAAGCTCCAGGCCGAGCTGCTAAAGGTCCAGCTCTGGGCGCAGGAGACAGGGCAGAAATTCGTGCTGCTCTTCGAGGGCCGCGACGCCGCGGGCAAGGGCGGGACGATCAAGCGCTTCACCGAGCATCTCAACCCCCGCGCCGCCCGCGTGGTCGCCCTCAACAAGCCCTCCGATGTCGAGCGCGGCCAGTGGTTCTTCCAACGCTATATCGAGCATCTGCCCACGGCGGGTGAAATGGTGCTCTTCGACCGCTCCTGGTACAACCGCGCGGGAGTGGAGCGCGTCATGGGCTTCTGCTCCCCGTCAGACTACCTCGAATTCATGCGCCAGACGCCCGAGCTCGAACGCATGCTCACCCGGTCGGGCATCCAGCTCTACAAGTACTGGTTCTCCGTCACGCAGGACGAGCAGAAGCGCCGCTTCAAGGCGCGCGAGATCGACCCGCTCAAGCAGTGGAAGCTCTCGCCCATCGACAAGGCCAGCCTCGACAAATGGGACGACTATACCGAGGCCAAGGAGGCGATGTTCTTCTACACCGACACCGCCGATGCGCCCTGGGTCATCATCAAGTCGAACGACAAGAAGCGCGCGCGGCTGAACTGCATGCTGCATTTCCTCAACTCGATCGACTATCCGGGAAAGGACCACGACATTGTGGAGGCACCGGATCCGCTGATCGTGGGCGCGACCCAGCACGTCATCCACAAGTCGAGCCATATTCTCGGCACGGCCCTCCACCCGGCGACGCGGCACACTGGCAACGGCGCGTCGGACGCCGCGACCTGACTTCGAACGGGGCGGCGGGGCGCAAATGGCCCACCGCGCCGCCATCCAGCCCCATCCACGGTCGGCGCCCGGCACGCGAGGTCCCGCGCCCACATTCCCGCCGGTCCGCGCACGCTTGCGTGACCGAAATGGCGCCCAGACCCATTCGGTGGTACGATACAAGCAATGCGTGTGTACTTCCCATCCACGGAGAGGACCCGCGGCACCATGGACACGATCAAGAACCCAATCGAGTTCACCGGCAAGCAGGTGGCGCAGGCCACGAGCTGGCTCGGCGGCGTCGCCCGCGCGGCCCGCGGTCAGGCAGGCGACAGGGCGGAGCCCCGGGTCCGTCAACTCGAGCTCGCCGATATCCGCACCGCGCTCGCAAAGGGATGGGAGGATCTCGGCGCCATCCGCAGCGACGTCGTCGCCCTCTGCCTCACCTACCCCGTCGTCGGCCTCGTGATCTCGATCCTGGCCTACGATCTGGCGCGCCTGCCGCTCGTCTTCCCGCTCGCGGCGGGCTTCGCGCTCGTCGGTCCATTCTTCGCCGTCGCGGTCTACGAGCTCAGCCGCCGGCGCGCGGCGGGGGAGCCTGCGCATTGGGGCGACGCGCTCGCCGCAATCGCCTCGCCAGCCTTCGGCGCCGTCTTCCTCCTGGGCCTCGGGCTGATTGCGCTCTTCGTCGCCTGGCTCCTCGTCGCGCAGGTCATCTACGATCTTACGCTCGGGCCGGAACAGCCGCTCTCCGCCATCGCGTTCCTCGAGGATGCGGTGGCCACACCTGCGGGCTGGGTGATGATGGGTGCAGGCTTCGGCATCGGCTTCCTCTTCGCGCTGGCGGCACTGGCGGGTGCGGCCTTCTCCTTTCCGATGCTCATGCATCGCGACGTCGGCATCCGCACCGCGGTCACCGCCTCGCTCCGCGTCTTTCGTCAGAACACGGCCGTCATGCTCGGCTGGGGGTTAACGGTGGCCACGCTCCTCCTCTTCGCGTCGATCCCGGCCTTCGTGGGGCTCGTCTTCGTGATGCCGCTTCTCGGCCACGCCACCTGGCATCTCTATCGCCGCGCCATCGCCTGGCCTGACGAGACGGCCTGAACGGCCGCGCTGCGGGCACACCGCCACGATACCGCGCCGAGAGGCTCTGGCCCCCGGCGCGGACCCGCGCTAATCGGGCGCGCATGACGGGACCGGAACGCGATGACGGCGCGCCCTGGCGCAATTTCTACGGGCGGCGCCACGGCAAGAAGCTCAGGGACGGGCAGAAAACCCTGCTCGAGAACCGCCTTGCCGCGCTCGCGCCCCCCGGCATCGGCTGGGAGGAGAACCCGCGGCGCACCCCCCTCGATCTCGCCACGCTCTTTCCGGGCGCGCACGAAATCTGGCTCGAGATCGGCTTCGGCGGCGGCGAGCACATGATCGCCCAGGCGGCCGCCAACCCGGATGTGGGCATCGTCGGCTGCGAGCCCTTCGTCAACGGCGTGGCCATGCTCCTCTCCGCCATCGAGCGGGCGGGCGTCCGCAATCTCCGCATCCATGCCGGCGATGCGCGGGATCTCATGGACGTGCTGCCGCCCGCGAGCATTGCCCGGGCCTTCCTGCTCTACCCGGACCCCTGGCCGAAGCGTCGCCACTGGAAACGCCGGTTCGTCAATCCTGCACAGCTCGATCAGCTCGCCCGCGTTCTCGCGCCGGGCGCGCATTTCCGGATCGCGACGGATATCGAGGACTATGTGCGCCACAGCCTCGAGCAGCTCCAGCGCGACGCCCGCTTCGACTGGCTGGCCGAGCGCCCGGCGGACTGGCGCGCCCCCTGGCCCGACTGGCCCGGCACCCGCTACGAAGCAAAGGCACGCCGCGAAGGGCGAACGCCCCACTACCTGACCTTCGCCCGCCGCTGAGCGCCCCCGCGCCAGCCCCGCCCCCCGACACGAACGGCGCCCGCGCCCACCCACGTCAGGATAGGGTGGCGGAAGTGAACAAATAAGGAACAACTCGTCCCGTTGACCATGGATGCGGCGCACCGCGCCCCTCCTTTACCGAAAGTCCCGGTTGGTCGTCCCCTCCCTCACCCATCTCCGTACTCCATCGATAGACGGCGACGCGACGAAGGAGGGCGCGGGTCAGGGATGGCGAAGCCACCGGCCGCGCCGGCGCCGCAGGCGTCCTCGAGGCACACCGTCCTTCGACATACGTTCGAAGAGGAGCCGCCGAGGCGCCTCCCCGGCCCCTCTTGCGCCCTATCGCCCGGCACGGCGGCCGCATCGATTTCCCCCACGGCGCGACCGCGCGTCCCCGCAACAACCGATCGCGGCGACCAGCCGCGATGCCGCCTGCCGCGATGCCGGAGATCGCCCGCCCTTGCCGCGCGAAGGCGGCGTCGGCTATCAGGCGCGCGTCCCGCCGATGGAGCGCCCATGTCCTCTGCCCCGCCCAGCCCCGTCACCGCCTCCGCCCCCGGCCCGCTCCGGGGCGAGGCGGCGGTGCCGGGCGACAAGTCCGTGAGCCACCGCGCCCTGATCCTCGGGACGCTGGCGGTCGGCGAGACCACGATCGAGGGGCTTCTGGAGGGCGAGGACGTGCTGAGAACGGCCGAGGCCATGCGCGCCTTCGGTGCGACGGTCGAACGCTCGGGCCCCGAGGGCGGCGAAGGGGGCAAAGGCACCTGGCGCGTGCACGGGCTCGGCACCGGCGGCCTTCTCGAGCCGCAGGACGTCATCGACTGCGGCAATGCGGGCACGGGCGTCCGCCTCATCATGGGCATGATGGCCACCTGCCCGATCACCGCGACCTTCACGGGCGACGCGTCGCTCCGCCGCCGCCCCATGGGCCGTATCCTCACGCCCCTCGCCGCGTTCGGCGCCCGGTCCATGGGCCGCGAGGGCGGGCTCCTGCCCCTCGCGCTCGCCGGCGCCCGCGCCCCAGTGCCCGTCACCTACCGCCTGCCCGTCCCCTCGGCGCAGGTAAAGTCCGCCGTCCTGCTCGCCGGGCTCAACGCCCCGGGCGAGACGGTGGTGATCGAGGCGGAGGCAACGCGCGACCATACCGAGCGCATGCTCCACGCCTTTGGCGCCGGCATCGCCACCGAGGAGACGGCCGAGGGCCGGATCATCACGCTCCAAGGCGAAGCGGAGCTGCGGGCCGGCCATGTCGTCGTCCCGCGGGATCCCTCCTCCGCCGCCTTCCCCGTGGCCGCGGCCCTTATCGCGCCCAGCTCTGAGGTTCTGGTGCCCGGTATCTGCCTCAACCCGACGCGCGACGGCTTCTATCGCACGCTGACCGAGATGGGGGCGGATATCGCAGAGGAGAACGCGCGCGACGCCTCGGGCGAGCCCGTGGCCGATCTGCGCGTCCGCCACACCGGCACGCTCAGGGGCGTCGAGGTCCCTTCCGAAAGGGCACCCAGCATGATCGACGAGTACCCCGTCCTCGCCTGCCTCGCCGCCTTCGCCACGGGCGACACCGTGATGCGCGGCATCCGCGAGCTGCGCGTGAAGGAGAGCGACCGCATCGCCGCCGTCGTCGCCGGCCTCCGCGCCAACGGCGTGGGCGTCACGGAGCATGAGGACGGCATGACGGTGCACGGTATGGGCGCGGACGGCGTGCCCGGCGGCGGCACGGTCGAGACCCATCTCGACCACCGCATCGCCATGTCCTTCGCCTGCCTGGGCTTCGGTGCGGCGAAACCGGTACGGATAGACGACGCCGGCCCGATCGCCACCAGCTTCCCGGGCTTCATCGACCTCATGAACAGCCTCGGCGCGCTCATCCGGAAATCGAACGCATGAGCGGCGGGGGGGATCGCAGCACAGCCGCGGCCCCCTCGGCCCAGCCGTCCGCGATCACCGGCCGTTGCGCCTGCGGTGCCGTCCGTCTCCGGCTCAGGGGACCGTTTCGCCCGGTCATCGGCTGCCATTGCGAAACCTGCAGGCGCCAGAGCGGCCATGCCGTCGCTGCAACCGCGGTCGCTCTCGAGCGTCTGGAGATAGAGGGCGAGGACCGTCTCGCCTCGTGGAGCGCCATTCCCGGCCATCGCCGCGGCTTCTGCGCCACCTGCGGCTCGCTCCTCCTCTGGGAACGTGAGGGCAGCGGCGATATCTCGGTCATGGCCGGCTGCCTCGACGCGCCGACCGGCCTCCGCCTCGCCGCCCATATTTTCGCCGCGGAAGCCGGTGACTACTATACCATCAACGATCCGGTTCCCGTGCATGAAGGCGACGACCGGGCAGTGCTGGAAGTGCCGTCGGAGCGTACCGGGGCCGGGTGAGATGAGCGCAGAGACTGACGAGGGCGGCCCTTTCGGCGGCGGCTTCACCGTAGCGATTGACGGACCGGCCGGCGCCGGCAAGGGCACGATTGCCCGCGCGCTCTGCGCCCGCTTCGGCTTCGCGCATCTCGACACCGGGCTCCTTTACCGCGCCGTCGGCAAGCTCGCGATGGACACGGGCCGCGGGGTCATCGACGAGGGCGCGGCCGAGCTCATCGCGCGGGACCTTCGCGCCGAGCATCTCGGCATCCCGGGCCTGCGCACCGCGCTCGCCGCCCGCGCAGCCAGCCGCGTCGCCAAGTTTCCGGGCGTGCGCAAGGCGCTCGTCGCCTTCCAGCGCGAGTTCGCCCGCCGTCCGGGCGGCGCCGTCCTCGACGGCCGGGATATCGGCACCGTCATCTGTCCCGAGGCGGAGGTGAAGCTCTATCTCACCGCCAGCCCGGAGACCCGGGCCGAGCGGCGCTATCTCGAGCTCTCCGCCGATGGGGCCGAAACCTCCGTCGCCCGCGTCCTCGCCGATATCCGCGCCCGCGACGCGCAGGACAGCGAACGCACCGATGCGCCCCTCAAGCAGGCCGCCGATGCCCACTTGCTGGACACGACCGAGATGGATATAGACGCCGCAGCCGCCGCGGCGGCTGCCATCGTCGACGACGCGTTGGGCCGGGCCGCGTCCTGAAGGGGACGCCGTGCCGGGCATTCGTGCTGGACCCAGCGCGCGCACCTCATGGCGGCCCCGCGACAGCCTCATGAAGCCACAGACCGCCGGAGCCAACCGGTCGGCCAGTGAAAACGTTGAAGATGGAGAACGCACGCATGGCCCAAATGGCCTCGATGGACGAATTCGAAGCCCTGCTCAACGAAAGCCTGGAGCAGGCAACGCCCGAGGAAGGCTCGGTCGTCAAGGGCACCGTACTTGCCATCGAGAATGGCCAGGCCGTGATCGATGTGGGCTTCAAGGTGGAAGGCCGCGTCGACCTCAAGGAATTCGCAGCCCCCGGCAAGCCCGCCGAGCTCAGCGTCGGCGACACCGTCGAGGTCTTCCTCGACCGCGTCGAGAACGCCCGCGGCGAGGCCGCCATCAGCCGGGACAAGGCGCGCCGCGAGGAGGCATGGGACCGCCTCGAGAAGGCGAATGACGAGGCCAACCGCGTCGAGGGCGCGATCTTCGGCCGCGTCAAGGGCGGCTTCACCGTCGATCTCGGCGGCGCCGTGGCCTTCCTGCCCGGCTCCCAGATCGACGTGCGCCCCGTGCGCGACGTGACGCCCCTCATGGGCGTGCCCCAGCCCTTTCAGATCCTCAAGATGGACCGCCGTCGCGGCAACATCGTCGTCTCCCGCCGCGCCGTGCTCGAGGAGAGCCGCGCCGAGCAGCGCGCCGAGATCGTCGCGCGCCTCAAGGAAGGCGACATCGTCGACGGCGTGGTCAAGAACGTCACCGATTACGGCGCCTTCGTCGATCTCGGCGGCGTCGACGGCCTCCTGCATGTCACCGACATGGCCTGGCGCCGCGTGAACCACCCCTCCGAGATCCTGAACATCGGCGAGACCATTAAGGTCCAGGTGATCAAG
>JBCCDG010000127.1:0-12193 GCA_039030915.1 Pseudomonadota bacterium
ATGACGTTCTTGGCGAGATCGACGCCGACCGTGTTAACCTCATCCATGGATGGCTCCTTTGTTGGGACAACGACACCCCAGCATGGCGCAACGCGACGCCGGGAGCAGGAGCCATCCACACCATCAATCGAGAATGCCTTCTCCAAGCTCAAGGCCCTGCTCAGAAAGGCCGCCGAGCGAACCGTCGACGGCCTCTGGTCCGCCACCGGCCGCATCGTCGATCTCTTCACCCCGACCGAATGTCGGAAATACTTCGCCGCATGCGGATACGATCCAGACTGATGGGATTCCGCTCTAGTCGTTCGACTGCCCGATGGTGCAGGCCGGGTGCGATCGGCCGCCGCCGCATGTTAGCGAGGCACTGCCGCGCCGCTTGGAGGCTTGGGCCGCTGGTGTTCGGTCCCGGAGCGTGATCGCTTAGCGTTCCGCCCTCATGCGAAGAAGACGCTGGGACGTTGTGGAGGCCCTTGGCGTCCCGTTGTGAGCGCGCTCAGCCTGGGCCCGGAAAGACCGGATCGGGCAGCATGGCGAGGTCCCAGGCGAAGAGGGACCAGGTGCGGGCCATGTGCTCGGGCAGCGGCGCCGAGAAGCTACGGCGCGCACCCGTGGCCGGGTGCGGCAGCGTGAGGCGCCAGGCATGAAGATGGAGCTTTCGGCTAACCGCCTGACCGAGGCTCGCGCCCCAGCCGTCCCCCTCGTTTTCCTGACTTCGCCCGCCATACTTGCCGTCGCCCGCGATGGGCGTGCCAAGTGCGGCCATATGGGCGCGAAGTTGGTGCGTGCGCCCTGTCACCGGGCGGAGCACGGCCCAGCATGCGCGCGTTCCTGCGGTCTCGATCACGCGATAGTCGGTCCGTGCATGGCGTGCCTCGCCCCGCGCGCCGACCTCATCGGGATGCACGACGACCATGCGCTCCGCCCCGGCGCCGCCGGCCTTCTCCAGCCCGTAATGCACCGTGCCGGACAAAGGTTTCGGCCGCCCGGCCAGGACGGCGATGTAAAGCTTCTCAGTACTGCGCTGGCGAAAGGCGCGCGACAACGCAACGGCCGCGGCGCCCGTTCGTGCGAGCACCAGGACCCCGGAGGTATCCTTGTCGAGCCGGTGTACGAGACGCGGATCGTCCTCGCGCCCGAAGCGCAGGGCCGGCAGTGCAGCGCCAAGGTGCCGCGTCTGACCCGTGCCACCCTGCACGGCCAGGCCGGGCGGCTTGTCGAGCACGATCATGTGCTCGTCACGAAAGATCACGGCGCGGCGCACCTCCTCGGCCAGCGCCTCGTCTACGCTTCGCACTGCGGCAGGCTTCGCGGGGCCTCTGCCCTCGACCCGTCCGGCCACAGCCTCCCCCGCCTCGGCGCGCGCCTCGGGCAAGGGGGGAACCCGAACGCTCTGGCCCGGGCCGATGCGCGTGGATGCCTTGACGCGCCCGCCATCGACGCGAACGGCGCCCTTGCGGCAGAGCTTTTCGAGTTGGCCCTGGTTCAGCTGCGGAAAACGCTTGCGGAACCAGCGGTCCAGCCGCTGCTCCGCCTCATCCGCCGCGACGGTCAGGTGCTGCACGCCGCTCATGCCAGTACCCGGCGTGCGAGCCATAGCCCGCAGGCCAGCGCGCCGACGGAGAGCAGGACTGACCCCGCTACATAGCCCAGCGCCAGCGCTGTCCGGCCACGCTCCGCGAGATAGAGCGCGTCGAGAGAGAAGGCGGAGAAGGTGGTAAAGCCGCCGAGGAGACCGGTCATCAGGAGCGGCGAATAGTGCAGCCACGCGCCCGGGCGTTCCAGAAGCCAGACGGCGAGGAGGCCCATGGCGAAGGAGCCAGTCACATTGACGAGGAAGGTGCCGAGCGGCAGGCCCGGGGCCGCCAGCATGGCCCAGTGGCCGACCAGGAAGCGGAGCACCGCTCCTGCCCCGCCGCCAGCGGCGACAAGCGCAAGCTTCGCCATCATGCCTCTCCCCCCTTACAGTCGAGCTGGTCCTCGCCCGCTTCGCGCGCCCGCGCCTGCCGGCGCTCGGCAAGCCAGGCGAGGCGGCGGCCAAGCTCGCCCTCGTGCCCCCGGTCGGTCGGCCAGTAATAGCGCGGGCGCTCCTCCATCGCGTCGGGAAAGTAGTTCTGGCCGGAGAAGCCGTCCTCCGCGTTGTGGTCATAGGCGTAGCCGGCGCCGAAGCCCTGCTCCTTCATGAGCCGCGTGGGCGCGTTCAGGATATGAGCGGGCGGCTGGAGATGGCCTGTCCGGCCCGCCTCGGCGCGGGCGGCCTTCCAGGCGCTGTAGACCGCGTTCGATTTCGGCGCGAGTGCTAGATGGACAACCGCCTCCGCCAGCGCGAGGTCGCCCTCGGGGCTGCCCAGCCGCTCGTAGCACTGCCACGCGGTCAGGCAGTGGGCGACCGCGTCGGGCTCGGCAAGCCCGATATCCTCCGCAGCCATGCGGGTGATCCGCCGGGCGAGGTAGCGCGGATCCTCCCCGCCTTCGAGCATGCGGGCCAGCCAGTAGAGCGCGGCATCCGGATCGGACCCGCGAACGGATTTGTGCAGCGCGGAGATGAGCCCGTAATGCTGGTCGCCCGACTTGTCATAGACCGGGGCGCGTCGGGTGAGCCGGGCGGCGAGCGCCTTGGCCGAGACCGGGCCGGGGCCGAGCGTCGCCGCCTCCTCCGCCAGGGTGAGGAGCGCGCGGCCGTCGCCCTCGGCCATGTCGAGCAGCGTCTCCCGCGCGGCAGGCTCGAGCGGGAGGGGACCCAGGGCTTCTTCCGCGCGGGCGAGGATGCCAGCAAGATCCTCCCGCGTGAGCGCCTTCAGTCGCAACACCTGCGCGCGGGAGAGGAGGGCTGCGTTCAGCTCGAAGGAAGGGTTCTCGGTCGTCGCCCCCACAAGCGTGATCACCCCGCTTTCCATCTGCGGGAGGAACGCATCCTGCTGCGCCTTGTTGAAACGGTGGATCTCGTCGACGAACAAGAGCGTGCCCCGGCCCTGCGCATGACGCAGGCGCGCTGCCTCGAACACCTTCCGAAGCTCTGCGACGCCGGTGAAGATCGCGCTGACCTGCTCGAAGGCGAGATCGGTCTCGCCTGCGAGGAGGCGCGCGATGGTGGTCTTGCCGCAGCCGGGCGGCCCCCAGAGGACGACGGAGGCAAGCCGGCGCTCGGCCAGCATGGCACCGATCGGACCCTCCGAGCCGAGGAGATGACCCTGTCCCACGACCTCCTGGAGCCGCGCGGGCCTTAGTCGTTCAGCGAGCGGGCGCGGGCCGTTCGCCGCGGGGCCCAGGCCCCGTTGTGCCGGACCCTGCGTCGGCTCCAGCCCCTCGAAGAGATCGCTCATCCGTTGACGATCCGAACGGTGCCGCGTTGTCCCTCGCGCAGGACGCCGAGTTCCACGACGCGGGCCCGGACCGCACCGTCGAGATCGGCGGTGGTCGCCACGGCCGCGCCATTGACGCTGAAGATCACGTCGCCGCGGCGAAGCGCGCTGCGCCGCGCAGGCCCGGCGATGTCCGTCACCAGCACACCCGCCGCTTCGGACGGGAGCCGCGCCTCGACCATCACGGCAGGATTGATCGAGATGACCGACAGCCCGCTCAGCCGCCCCACATTCGAGAGCTGCCGGGGATCGCGGGCAGGGCGCTCCGGCGGTGGCGAGAGGGCGACTTCCGCGCTCAGCGCCTCGCCGCGGCGAAGATAGTCGACGGGCGCGGTGCCGCCGATGCCGAGCGTCGCCGAGCGGAAGGCAAGCTCGGCCGGGCTGTCGACGGGCGCGCCGCCGAGAGCGAGCACCAGATCCCCGCGCGCGAGGCCTGCGGCTGCAAGCGGGCTTTCGGGATGGAGCCCCTCGAGGAACACACCCTCAGGCCGGTCGAGCCCCAGCGCATCCGCCAGCTCGCCGTCCACCGGCCTTGCCTCGACGCCCAGCCAGGGCCGCGCGAGCCGCATATCGCCCGAGCGCGCGGCCTCGACCACGCGCGCCACAAGGTTGGCGGGAACCGCGAAACCGATGCCGTTGGAACCGCCCGAACGGGTGAGGATCGCCGTGTTCACACCGATCAGCGCGCCCGTCATGTCCACCAACGCACCGCCCGAGTTACCGGGGTTGATGGCGGCGTCCGTCTGAATGAAGTACCCCGCGCCGCTGTCCGAACGCTCCTGCGCCCGCTGCCGCCCGCCGCTGCCGCCGCGGGCGAGGCCCGAGACGATGCCGCTGGTGACCGTCTGGCCGACGCCGAAGGGATTGCCGATGGCCAGCACCAGGTCGCCGACCTCCAGGCTGTCGCTATCGCGGAAGGGCAGCACCGGCAGATCCGCGGCATCGTCGAGCTGGAGTACGGCGAGGTCGGATGCCTCGTCGGTAAAGATCACCTCCGCCTCGAACTCCCGCCGATCCGCCAGCACCACCGTGATTTCGTCCGCCTCGCCGACGACGTGGAAGTTGCTGACCACAAGCCCGTCCGCGCTCACGATCACGCCGGAGCCGAGTGAGTTCTCGATCCGCCGCCGGCCGGGCTGCCCCTGGCCGAAGAAATCCCCGAAAAAGCGCTCGAAGAACGGGTCGCCGCGAAAGCGAACGCCACGGCGCTGGCGCACCGTCCGGGTGTAGATATTGACCACCGCGGGGGCCGCGCGCTTCACGACGGGCGCGAAGCTGAGCGTGATCTCCGCGCGGCTCTGCGGCACGGCCTGCGCCGCCCCCAGTGCGGGCGTGAGGCAGATGAGGACGGCAAGAAGAATGCGGCGCATGCGTCGGTGCCTCCGGACAGCTATCGCCAGAAGCTAAGGGACCGCCGGCCGGGCGCCAAGGGTAGGGCCGCGGCGGCGGTCGTCACGAACCGGAGACCCGCTCCGGTTCGCGGAAGCGCGCGGGCAATGCCGGCGCGATCAGTTCTCGTAAGTCGCCAGCGCGTCGTTGGCAGCCTCGCGCGCCTTGTCGCCCGCGCCCTTGGCATCCTCGTCCCGATCCACGAGCTCGATGATCGCCATCGGCGCCATGTCGCCATAGCGGAAGCCGGCCTTGAGCACGCGCACGTAGCCGCCGGCCCGATCCTTGTAGCGGGGGCCGAGCGTGTCGAAGAGCTTCTTGACCGCGTCGCCCTGCTTGATCTTGGAGCCGGCGAGGCGGCGGGCATGCATGTCGCCACGCTTCGCCAGCGTGATCAGCTTCTCGACGATCGGGCGAAGCTCCTTGGCCTTGGGGAGCGTGGTCTTGATCTGCTCATGCTCGATGAGCGCGCAAGCCATGTTGGCGAACATCGCCTTGCGGTGCTCGTGGGTGCGGTTGAGCTTGCGGTTGCCGTTTCCGTGGCGCATCGGTCTTGTCTCCGTCTACGGGTTTTATGCTTTGTGAACCGGGGCCTCTCGGGCTCCCATTATTGGGACGGGGCGTTGCCGCCCTGCCCGATCTCCTGCAATGGTCCGCTCAGAAGTCCTCGAACTTCTTCGCCAGGTCCTCGATGTTCTCGGGCGGCCACTGGGGTACGTCCATGCCAAGATGGAGCCCCATCGTCGTCAGGACCTCCTTGATCTCGTTCAGCGACTTTCGGCCGAAGTTCGGCGTGCGCAGCATCTCCGCCTCGGTCTTCTGGATGAGATCGCCGATATAGACGATGTTGTCGTTCTTCAGGCAGTTCGCCGAGCGGACCGACAGCTCGAGCTCGTCGACCTTCTTGAGCAGGAGCGGGTTAAACTCGAGCTCCTCCTCCGCGTCGTAGCGCCCGGCCTCCTTGGGCTCCTCGAAGTTGATGAAGGTCTGGAGCTGATCCTGGAGGATGCGCGCTGCGTAGGCCAAGCTGTCCTCCGGGCTCAGCGTCCCGTCCGTCTCGACCGTGATCGAGAGCTTGTCATAGTCGAGGACCTGACCCTCACGCGTCGGCTCCACCTTGTAGCTCGCGCGGCGCACGGGGCTGTAGATTGCGTCTACCGGGATCAGCCCGATGGGCGCATCCTCGGGCCGGTTCTTGTCGGCCGCCACGTAGCCCTTACCGGTGTCGACCGTCAGCTCCATGTTGAGCGTCGCGCCATCGTCGAGATGGCAGATCACATGATCGCGATTGATGATCTCGACGCCCGTGATCTCGGAGATGCTCGCGGCGGTCACCACGCCGGGGCCCGTGGCGGAGAGATGCAGGCGCTTCGGCCCGTCGCCCTCCATCTTCACGGCCAAACCCTTGAGGTTCAGCACGATGTCCGTCACGTCCTCGCGCACACCGGCGACCGACGAGAACTCATGGAGCACGCCGTCGATCTGCACAGCCGTCACCGCAGCGCCCTGCAGCGAAGAGAGGAGCACACGGCGCAGCGCGTTGCCGAGCGTCAGCCCGAAGCCCCGCTCCAACGGCTCCGCCACCGCAGTCGCGATGCGATCCGGGTCGTTTCCCGCGCCGACCTCGAGCTTCTGCGGCTTGATGAGGTCCTGCCAGTTCTTGTGGATCATGGGTGTCTCCTCTATTCCCGCGTCGGCCCGATCCGGCTGGACGACGCACCCGAGGAAAAAACGAACGGACCCGGTGCCGTTATGGCCCGAGCCCGCCCGCCAGACATGCTCTCGACAACGCTCCGCGGGCCTGAGCGGCCGCGCGCGCTGCGTGTGATCAGACGCGCCGGCGCTTCGGCGGGCGGCAACCGTTATGCGCAATCGGCGTCACGTCCCGGATCGCTGTGATCTGGAAGCCAACCGCCTGAAGCGCGCGCAGCGCCGATTCGCGACCCGAGCCCGGCCCCTGCACCAACACCTCCAGGGTGCGCATGCCGTGCTCCTGCGCCTTCTTGCCCGCGTCTTCCGCCGCCACCTGGGCGGCATAGGGCGTAGATTTGCGCGAGCCCTTGAAGCCCATCATGCCGGCCGAAGACCAGCTGATCGCATTACCCTGCGCGTCCGCGATCGTTATCATCGTGTTGTTGAACGACGAGTTCACATGGGCGACGCCCGAGCTGATGTTCTTGCGTTCCTTGCGGCGCGGCGCCGCACGCTTTTCGCGAGCCATAGGTCGTCCTTACTTCTTCTTGCCGGCAATCGGCTTCGCGGGACCCTTGCGGGTGCGGGCGTTGGTGTGCGTGCGTTGGCCGCGAACGGGCAGGCCGCGACGATGGCGCAGGCCCCGGTAGCAGCCGAGATCCATCAGCCGCTTGATGTTGACGGCTCTCTCGCGGCGGAGATCGCCCTCCACCTGCACATTCGCGTCGATGTGCTCGCGGATCTGGAGCACCTCGCTGTCGGACAGATCATTCACGCGCCTGTCATCGGTCAGACCGACGGCGGTGCAGATGTCCTTAGCAGTCGAGTTACCGATGCCGTGGATATAGGTCAGCGCGATATGGACGCGCTTGTTCGTCGGGATGTTAACGCCTGCGATACGGGCCAATGTCCGTGCTCCGTGTTCTCTCTTGCGCCCCGCGTGCCCGGGGACTTACCCTCTGCGAACGGGCCGTCGGCCCTGCCGGACCTCCAGGTCCGGAAAACCTCATGTGCGACCAGCGCGTGCGGGTGCCCCTGGCCGGCCTTGCCGCCTGCCAAGGCGCGCGAATATACGCGCGGCGCCCGGCTGGTCAACCCTTCCATGCCCCATTAGGGACAAGCTTTTTTTCGAGCGCCGCTCGGTGTGGCGACGCGCCGGGCCGCCGCCGGCCCCGCGCACCTCGCCTCAGCTTGCGGCGCGGGCGTCGAGCGCCTCTTCCATCGACGCCGTAACGGCATCGATATCCGCCATACCGTCCACCGTCACGAGCTTGCCCGTGCGGCTGTAATACTCGATCAGCGGCGCGGTGTCGGCATGATACGCCTTCAGGCGCTCGCGCACCGTGTCCGCATTGTCGTCGGCGCGGCGCTTGAACTCGGTGCTGCCGCAGTTGTCGCAGACACCCTCGGTCTTCGGCGTCTTGAAGCTGTCGTGATAGCCCTCGCCGCAGTTGGCGCAGGTGAACCGGCCCGAGACACGCTCGACCAGCGCCTCGTCGTCCACCGCCATCGAGATAACGGCATCGAGCACCATGCCCTTGGAGGCGAGCAGGTCGTCGAGCGCCCTGGCCTGCGCCTCGGTGCGGGGAAAGCCGTCGAAGATGACGCCGCCCGAGCAGTCGGGCTGGTCCAGCCGCTCGGAGACGCATCCCGTGACGATCTCGTCGGAGACGAGCTTGCCAGCATCCATCACGGCCTTGGCCTGCTTGCCGACCTCGGTGCCGTCCTTGACGGCGGCCCGTAGCATATCGCCGGTCGAGAGCTGGACCATGTTGCGACGCTCCACCAACCGGCGCGCCTGGGTGCCCTTGCCGGCCCCGGGGGGCCCGAGAAGGATGATGTTCATGACTGTCCTCCCGCTGCGGCCCGTGTGCCGGGCTCTCAGGTTCGCCGCTTGCCGCGGATCTTCGATTTCTCGATCAGCCCCTGGTACTGGTGCGCCAGCATGTGGCTCTGCACCTGGGTGATCGTGTCCATTGTGACGCTAACGACGATCAGCAACGACGTGCCGCCGAAATAGAAGGGCACGGCAAGCTCGGCGATCAACAACTCCGGCAAGAGACAGACCAGTACGAGGTAGATCGCACCGATGACCGAAAGCCGCGTCAGCACGTAATCGAGATACTCCGCCGTCTTCTTGCCCGGTCGGATGCCCGGCACGTAGCCGCCGTGCTTCTTGAGGTTGTCCGCCACATCCTCCGGATTGAACACCACGGCCGTGTAGAAGAACACGAAGAAGATGATGAGCGAGGCAAAGAAGACGAGAAAGAGCGGCTGCCCGCGGCCGAGGAGCGCGGCCACCGTGCCCGCGATCCCCGCGTCCCCGCCCTGCGCGGAAAAACCCGCGATCGTGGCCGGCAGGAGCAGGAGCGAGGAGGCAAAGATCGGCGGGATCACGCCCGCGGTGTTGAGCTTGAGCGGCAGGTGGCTGTTCTCGCCGCCGTAGAGCTTGTTGCCCACCTGGCGCTTCGGGTACTGGATCAGGATACGGCGCGGCGCGCGCTCGATTAAAACGACCGCGTAGATGACGCCGATGGCGAGGACGATCACGCCCAGGATCGCGAGCGTCGAGAGCTGCCCCGTCCGCCCCAGCTCGAAGAACTGCGCCATGGCACCCGGCAGCTCGGCCACAATGCCAACGAAGATTATGAGGCTGATGCCGTTGCCGATACCGCGCGCGGTGATCTGCTCACCAAGCCACATCAGGAACATGGTGCCGCCCACCAGCGTGATGACGGCCGAGGCGCGGAAGAAGAGCCCGGGGTCGAGCGCCAGCCCCTGCCCTTCGAGCCCGACGGAAATGCCGTAGGCCTGGACCGTCGCCAGCAGAACCGTGCCGTAGCGCGTGTACTGATTGATCTTCTTGCGCCCCGCCTCGCCCTCTTTCTTGAGCTTCTCCAGCTCGGGCACCATCGAGGTCATCAGCTGCATGATGATCGATGCCGAGATGTAGGGCATGATACCGAGGGCAAAGATCGCCATGCGCCCCACCGCGCCACCGGCGAACATGTTGAAGACTCCGAGGATCCCGCCGGCCTGCTGCTCCATGAAGAGGGCAAGCTGCACGGTATCGATGCCCGGGATCGGGATGAAGGTGCCGACCCGATAGACGATAAGCAGGCCGATCGCGAAGAGGATGCGGTTCTGCAGGTCCTTCGCTTTGGAGAAAGCCTGCCAGCTCATGTTGGCGGCCATCTGTTCGGCGGCTGAAGCCATCGCGCGAAGTCCTGTCGGTTGCCTCTGGCGCGGGCGGCCCCGTCAGATGCGGTCGCCCGGGCGCTCCCGGGAAGGGTTATGGGCGCCCGCGCCCGGTTGCAAGCCACCGGGCGCGGAAAGGGTCTGCTGTCAGTCCTCGGACTTCTCGGCCGGTGCCGAGACCGTGAGCGTGCCGCCGGCAGCCTCGACCGCCTCCACGGCGCCCTTGGAGGCGCCGGTCACGTCGATCTTGAGGCCCTTGGGCAGCGCCTTCGGCTGATCGTCGTCGTCCGCCAGCAGCTTGCCGAGCACCCGAACGCCGTCGAGCTTGCGCCGGATGAGGCCGGATGCAAGCAGCACGTCCTCGGTGATCGGCTGGCCGGCGTCGATCTTGCCCGCCTCGATGAAGAGCTGGATCGCGCCGAGGTTCGTCACCGCGAATTTCTTGCGGAAGGGGTTGTTGAAGCCCCGCTTCGGCAGGCGGCGATGAAGCGGCATCTGGCCACCCTCGAAGCCCTTGATGGCCACGCCCGAGCGGGACTTCTGGCCCTTGATACCGCGCCCGGCGGTCTTGCCGACGCCGGAGCCCGGCCCGCGGCCGACGCGCTTCGCTTTCTTCTTGGCGCCCGGGTTATCCCGGAGTTCGTTCAGTCGCATGATGTCCTCCTGGTGCCGGACCGCACGGGGGCCATGCGTTCCCCCCGCCGCCTCGGCAATGCCTCCGGCCCCTTGGAGGGACCGGCGCGGCCTCAGCCGCGCTCCTCCACGATCACCGCGAGATGCGGGATCGAAGCCACCATGCCGCGGACCGAGGGCGTGTCCTCGAGTTCGCGGGTCCGGTGCATCTTGTTGAGCCCGAGGCCGACGAGCGTCGCACGCTGCTTGGCCGGGCGGCGGATCGGGCTTCCGATCTGCTTCACAACGATGGTCTTCGCCATGGGTCTCAGGCCTCCGCCGGTGCTTCGGCCGCCGCCTCGGGCGCTTCGGCCTTGGGTTCGTCGCGGCTCGGCAGGATGTCGCTCACCTTCTTGCCGCGGCGCGAGGCAACCTGGCGGGGCGAGAACTCGTCCTTCAGTCCCTCGAAGGTGGCGCGGATCATGTTGTAGGGGTTCTGCGAACCCGTAGACTTGGCGACCACGTCCTGCAGCCCCAGCATCTCGAAGACCGCCCGGCAGGGACCGCCGGCGATGATGCCGGTGCCCGGAGGGGCCGAGCGCATGAAGACCTTGCCTGCGCCATGACGGCCCAGCACGTCGTGATGCAGCGTGCGCCCCTCGCGGAGCGGCACGCGGATCATCGTGCGCTTTGCTTCCTCGGTCGCCTTGCGGATCGCCTCGGGCACCTCTTTCGCCTTGCCCGAGCCGAAGCCCACGCGACCCTTCTGGTCGCCGACCACCACAAGCGCCGCGAAGCCGAAGCGCTTGCCGCCCTTCACCGTCTTCGAGACGCGGTTGATCGCGACGAGCCGGTCCTGGAATTCCGGCTCCCGGTCGTCGTCGCGGCGGCGGTCGCGCCGCCCATCACGTTCTGCCATCAGAGCCTCCTCAGAACTTCAACCCGCCCTCGCGGGCGGCATCCGCAAGCGCCTTGACCTTCCCGTGGAAGATGAAGCCGCCGCGGTCGAAATAGACTTCCTCGATCTCCGCCGCCTTCGCGCGCTCGGCCAGCGCGGTGCCCACCTTCGCGGCGGCCTCCACGTTGTTCTTGCCGATCACGCCCAGCGTGGGCTCGAGCGAGGACGCCGCGCAGAGCGTACGCCCCTCGCGATCGTCGATGATCTGGACCGAGATGTTCTTGCTCGACCGGTGCACGCTCATGCGCAGCCGGCCTGCCGCCATCTTCCGGAGCTTGTTGCGCACGCGCAGGCGGCGCTTCTGGAACAGCTCTCGCTTTGAAAGTGCCATGGTTGCCGCCCTTACTTCTTCTTGCCTTCCTTGCGGAAGATGAACTCGCCCTTGTAGCGGATGCCCTTGCCCTTGTAGGGCTCCGGCCGCCGCCAATCCCGAATCTTCGCCGCCGTTTCACCCACAAGCTGCGCATCCGCGCCCTTGATGATGATCTCGGTGGGCTTCGGGCAGGCAATCTCGATACCCTCCGGCACCGCGAACTCGACATCGTGGGAGTAGCCGAGCGCCATCTTCAGCGTCTTGCCCTGAAGCTGCGCGCGATAACCGACGCCCTGTAGCTCCAGCTCCTTGGTGAAGCCCTCGGACAGGCCCTTCGCCATGTTGGCGATCACCGTCCGCGACATGCCCCACTGCTGTCTCGCCCGCTTCGTGTCGTTCGCGGGCGTCACCGTGATCGTGGAGCCATCGAGCGTGATCTCCACATCGTCCGTTGCCGTGAAGCTCTGGGCACCCTTGGGGCCCTTCACCTCGACGGTCCGACCGGTAACCTTGAACTCGATGCCCTTGGGGGCTTCGATCGGCCTCTTGCCAATGCGCGACATCTCAGCCTCCTCAGAATACCGTGCAGAGCACTTCGCCGCCCACATTCTCGGCGCGGGCCTTGTGGTCCGACATCACGCCGCGATTGGTGGAGACGATGGCCACGCCCAGCCC
>JBCCDG010000128.1:0-12161 GCA_039030915.1 Pseudomonadota bacterium
CCGGGCGCGGGACGAGCACACGCTCTACACGACCTCGCAGAACCCGCATGTCATCCGGTTGCTCATGGGCGCCTTCGTGCTCTCGATCCCCGAGCATAAGCTGCGCGTCGTGGCACCAGATGTTGGGGGTGGCTTCGGCTCCAAGATCTACCACTACGCCGAGGAGGCCTTTGTCACCTGGGCGGCGGCGCAACTTGCCAAGCCCGTCAAGTGGACCTCGACACGCTCGGAAGCGTTCCTGTCCGATGCGCAGGGCCGCGACCATGTGACAACCATCGAGCTTGCGATGGATGCGGAGCGGAACTTCACGGCGCTCCGCTGCTCGACGCTGGCGAATATGGGCGCCTATCTCAGCACCTTCGCGCCCTGCATCCCCACCTGGCTGCACGGCACGCTCCTGGCCGGGAACTACAAGACGCCGCTTATCTTCACCAATGTGAAGGCGGTCTTCACCAACACGGCGCCCGTCGATGCCTATCGCGGCGCGGGCCGGCCGGAGGCGACGTACCAGATCGAGCGCGTGGTCGACAAAGCGGCGCGGGAGGTCGGGATGGACCCGGCCGAGCTTCGCCGGAAGAACTTCGTCCCTACCGATGCCTTCCCCTACCAGACGCCGGTCGCGGTCCAGTACGACACCGGCGACTACGGCGCGACGCTCGACAAGGCGCTCGAGCTCGCGGATGCGGCAGGCTTCGAGGCGCGGCGTCAGGAGAGTGCCTCGCGCGGCAAGCTCCGCGGGCTCGGCATCGCGAGCTATATCGAGGCCTGCGGCATCGCCCCCTCCTCCCTCGTCGGTGCGCTCGGCGCCCGCGCGGGGCTCTATGAGGCGGCGACGGTGCGGGTGAACCCGACGGGCTCGATCTCCGTCTTCACGGGCTCGCACAGCCACGGTCAGGGGCATGAGACGACCTTCGCGCAGGTGGTGGCGGACATGCTGGGCTGCGACGAGAACGCGGTCGACATCGTGCATGGCGACACGTCGAGAGTTCCTTTCGGCATGGGCACTTACGGGTCCCGCTCCCTGGCGGTCGGCGGCTCCGCCATCGTGAAGTCGGTCGACAAGATCATCGCCAAGGCCAAGAAGATCGCGGCGCATCTGCTGGAGGCGGCGGAGGCCGACATCTCCTTCGAGAACGGCCAGTTCACGGTCGCGGGCACGGATCGCAGCCTTGCCTGGGGCGATGTGTGCCTGGCCGCCTATGTGCCTCACAAGTATCCGATCGAGGAGCTGGAGCCGGGGCTGGAGGAGACGTCGTTCTACGATCCCGCCAACTTCACCTACCCCGCCGGCGCCTATGTGGCGGAGGTCGAGGTCGATCCGGAGACGGGTGTGACCACGGTGCTGAATTTCACCGCGGCCGACGATTTCGGCAATGTCGTCAATCCGATGATCGTGGAGGGTCAGGTGCATGGCGGGCTCGCCCAAGGGCTCGGCCAGGCGCTGATGGAGGCCTGCATCTACGACCCCGACGGCCAGCTCCAGTCGGCGAGCTACATGGACTATGCCATGCCGCGGGCGGGCGATTTCCCGATGTTCACCGTCGACCACTCCTGCAACACGCCCTGCACCCACAACCCGCTGGGCGTGAAGGGCTGCGGCGAAGCGGGGGCGATCGGCTCGCCGCCGGCGCTGGTGAACGCGGTGCTCGATGCGCTCAACCATGGCGGCATCGCCGTCGAGCATATCGACATGCCGCTCACGCCCCGGCGCGTCTGGGAGGCGATCGACGCCGCCCGGCCCGCGCAGGCGGCGGAGTGAGCGGAGGCGCCTGAAAGAACCACGGTGGTCCCCTGCGGAGGGCCACCGATAGCGAGGGTTAACGGCTCCGGGAGAGCCATTTGGCCACCGCACCGACGCGCCCAGGGCTTGACCCGGGGCCTCCTGCCCAGAGAGGCTGCGGCAGACCGCCGCGCCCGACCGTCGCGCCGAAGCGGCGCGCCCGAGTGGAGAGATACGATGTACGCCTTCGACTACGTCAAACCCACGAGCCTCGCCGACGCCGTCTCCGCGCTCGCCCAGGAGGACGCGCAGCCCATCGCGGGCGGCCAGACGCTCATCCCCACGCTGAAGCAGCGCCTCGCCATGCCGTCGGTGCTGGTCGATCTGACCGGTATCGATGAGATGAAGGGGATCTGCGAGGCAGATGGCGGCGGGCTCGCCATAGGCGCCGGCACCACCCATGGGGAGGTGGCGAAGAGCGATCTCGTGAAGTCCAAGATCCCGGGCCTCGCCTCGCTCGCCTCGCGTGTCGGCGACCCGGCCGTGCGCAACCGCGGCACCATCGGCGGCAGCATCGCCAACAACGATCCCTCCGCCTGCTACCCGGCCGCGGCCTTGGGCCTCGGCGCCACGCTCAAGACCTCCTCGGGCCGTGAGATCGGGGCGGACGACTTCTTCCAGGGCATGTTCGATACGGCGCTGAAGGAGGGTGAGCTTCTGACCTCCATCCACTTCCCCGCGGCCGAGGCCTCGGCCTATGAGAAGTTCATCCAGCCCGCCTCGCATTTCGCCCTGGTCGGCGTCTTCGTCGCCAAGACCGGCGGCGGCGTGCGGGTGGCCGTGACCGGCGCGTCCGAGGGCGGCGTCTTCCGCTGGACCGAGGCCGAGCAGGCGCTCTCCTCGAACTTCGGCGCCGATGCGGTGGCCGGTCTCAAGGCGCCCGCAGACGGGATGATCGGGGACATCCACGGCACGCCAGCCTACCGCGCGCATCTGATCGGCGTGATGACCAAGCGCGCGGTGGCCAACGCGTCCTGATCCGCGCCGCGACCCTCTCGAGCCCCGCCGCGGACGCCGTGGCGGGGTTTTCCGTTGCCTTTCGCGATTGACCGGCGGGCTGGCCGAGGCTAGCCAGAACACATGCAGAACGCTCTTCTCGAAATCGCCGGTGAGACGCTCGAGGCTCGTGCCGCCGGCACGCTGTGGTGGCCGGCGGAGCGGCTGCTTGCCGTGGGCGACCTGCATCTCGGCAAGGCGCGGGCAATGGCGCGGCGGGACCAGGGCTTTCTGCCGCCCTACGCGGACGAGGATACGCTGACGCGGCTCGAGGCGGAGATCGCGGCGCTGACGCCTTCTGCCGTCCTGCTCCTCGGCGACAGCTTCGACGAGCACGCGAGCGCGGCGGCGACGGCCGAGGCGCTGGCGCCAGCGCTCGAGCGGCTGGGGAGCGGCCGGCGGCTCCTCTGGATCGCGGGCAATCACGATCCACGGCCGATCCCCGGCCTGCCGGGCGAGGCGCTGGCCGAATACCGCGCGCGCCGCCTCGTCTTTCGCCATATCGCGGCGGCAGCGGCGCCGACCTCGGGCGAGGGGGAGATCTCGGCGCATTACCATCCGCAGGCCGAGCTCTGGCGCCGGGGCGCGCGCCTTCGCCGGCGCTGCTTTCTCGCCTGCGCCGACCGGGCGATCCTGCCGGCCTTCGGCACGTTCACCGGCGGCATGGACGCCCGCGACCCGATCTTCGACGCGCTTCTCGGCAGCCGGGCAGCGGCCCTCATGCTGGGCCGCCGGGTGACGCCCGTGCCCCGCTCCCGTCTCGGCGCCCCGGCATGAGGGTGCGGACGGCGACAGGCGGCTGACGCGATGGCCGGCCCGATACCCGAGCCGCGCGATCCCGGCTGGGAGGCGCGCGTCAGGCGCGGCTTCGAGGCGCAGCCCTTCATGACCCTTATCGGCGCGAGGCTCGGCGCGCTCGCGCCAGGGCGGGTGGAGATCGCGCTGCCGATACGCGAAGCGCTCGGCCAGCAGCACGGCTTCGTCCATGCCGGCGCCCTCTGGTCCATTGCCGACAGCGCGGCCGGCTTTGCCGCGCAAAGCCTGATGGCGGCCGAGGACGGGGTGCTGACGGTCGAGCTCAAGATCAATCTGCTGAGCCCTGCGCATGGCCGGCTGCTTCGCGCGGTCGGCCAGGTCGAACGCGCTGGGCGCCGCCTGACCGTTGGGCGCAGCGACGTCTACGCGGTGGCGGACGGGGCCGAGGACGCCCCGCCCCGCCACATCGCCACGGCGCTCGGCACCTTCACCACCGTACCCGAGGCATCCATCCTGCGGCGTTGACGCATGCGGAAATCGTTAAGAACGCTCTTGCGCACCTTCGCGGGAGTTTCTATTTGCCACGGCGGAAGCGGATGCTGAGCCCACACAAAATGTCAGAGAAAATCACCGGACGGTGCCTCTGCGGTGCCGTGCACTTCGTCGTAACGGGACCGGTCAGCGAGCCGGTCGCCTGCCACTGCCGCGAATGCCAGCGGCAGAGTGGTGGCATGTGGGTCGCGATCACCGCGCCGCAAGAGAGCGTGACGATAGCGCGCGACAGGCTGGCCTGGGTCAGCGTGAGCGAGAAGGCGCGCCGGGGCTTTTGCCGCGATTGCGGGGGATACCTCTTCTGGGAGGCCTTCGGGGGGAGGACGATCGATCTCGCCTATGGCGCGATCGACGACACCAACGGCCTGAAGCTTTCGGCGCATATCTTCACGTCGGAAAGCCGCCTCCCGGACGGAGACGGCCTGCCGCGGCACGAAGGCGAGGGGCCGGAGGAGACGGCGGACGCCTGAGCCTTGGGCCGGGATGCGCCTAGACGGGTGCGGGTGCCCGCACCGCGGTTGCCAGGATATCGCGCAACGTGACCGCGGCGTACTGGAAGCCGAGCCCCAGGGCCACGAAGGCGAGCCCTATGGCGATGTAGAGCCCCGTCGCGGCGCCCTGCGCGAGGAGCGGCAGGGCAGCGCCGATCAGCACGATCACGCCCGCACCGATGGCGAGGAACGCCGTCGTCACCACGAGCGTGCCGAGGCGTGCGGCCCCCGCGGTCTGCGGGCAGGCCTGTGCTGCCTTCCCGATGGCGACGAGCACCGTCGCGACGGACAGAAGGCCCGCGAGGCTGACAGCGAAGTAGATCAGGTCGGTGGATATCCAGGGTGTCATGTCGGTCTCCTTTCCCGAGACAGGGGTGACTAAAAACGGCGGCGGGTTATCCGCGCGTCGAGCGCGCATAGCTCGATCCGAAGACGGCGCCGAGAAGCGGCGCGAAGACCGCGCCGACAAGGGTTATCCTGGCGAGAAAGTCGCCGGCGTTCAGAGCGATGAGGAGCGGACCGGCGAAGACGCCTAGGACGAGCGCCATGACGACGGGGGTGAAGAGGTTGGCGACGAACCCGGCCACCGCGAGCCGCTTCGCCGTTACCGGCCGCCCGCTACGGTGGAGCGCCTTCAGCGTCAGCCAGAAGACCGGCCCACCGGCCAGGAGATAGGCGGGCAGTCCGATGACCATCGCAACGAGCGGGATTACCAATGGCAGCCCGACGACGGCGACGATGAGCGGCGCAGCGACGAGGGCCCGCGCGAAGGCACGCGCATCGACACCGCCCCGGGTGGGTCCGCAATACGCCAGCGGAAGCTTTCGCGGACCGGGATCGCGCAGCCATCGCATGGCCTGAGGGTTCGCGGTCATTCCTGTCATTTCAGTCATGAGTGAAACTCCTCTCCAAAATTTTTGCGGCTATCCCGCCTTCGGGAGGTAGCGGCTGACGGCGCCGCCGGCCTTGAGGAGCGCCAGCTGCGCGCCGCGGGGCAGGCGGTTCACCTCCTGGTACCAGGCATCGAAGAGGCGCATGGTCTCCAGCATCTCGGCGATGCGCTCTCGCGCCTCGGCCGGTGTCTCCCCATCCGCCTTCGCCTCCGCCAGCACCGTGTCCAGCGCCTCCATCGTCGGCAGGAACTCGCGCTCGCGCCGCCCCTCGACCACGGCCTTCACCAGATCGAAGAGGTCGTTGAGCGTCGTGAAGTGATCCCGCCGGTCGCCGAGCTCACGGCTTACCTTCACCATCTTCCAGCTCTGAAGCTCACGGATGGCGGTGGAGACGTTGGAGCGGGCGATGCTCAGCGTCTCCGCGATCTCGTCCGCCGGCAGGGGCTTCGGGCTGATGAAGAGGAGCGCATGCACCTGGGCGACCGAGCGGTTCACGCCCCAGCGCGCGCCCATCTCCCCCCAGTGGAGGATGAAATCCCGCAAGGCCGGTGTGAGGTGCATGACGCGCTCCGAATTTCTGTCATGACTGAAATTACAGTATAGGGAGGTTCGGTCAAGCCCAATCGCGCTGCGCCGTTTGCGAAGCGCTCGCCCGTCCGGCGGGCATCGTTCGCCGTCGTGGAGGGAAGGCCAAGAAATCCGATTGCAGTCCGGAACCCTCTCCGCGGCCGCGCATTGTACCGCCGAGCAACCAGAGGAGAATGGGATGCGGACCATCACAATCGTTGCGGGCATTGTCGTTATCGGCGGCCTTGGTGCCTTCGCGCTGGATCTTGTCGATGTCGACATGACCGACAGCGGCGAGCTTCCGGAGGTTTCGATCAGCGGCGGCGAGCTGCCGACCGTCGAGTCGGATGTCGCGAACGTCACCGTTTCGAGCGAGACGAAGACCGTCGAGGTGCCGGATGTCGACGTGAATGTCGGGACCGAAGAGGCCGAGATCAGCGTGCCCGAGATCAGCGTCGAGGGCGCCGAGGCCGAGGAAGGTGGCGTCCCGGACGGCGACCGCAACAACGGCTAAGAGGCGCGTCCAACGCGTGTCAGACGGGGGTCGGCAACATGCCGGCCCCCGTTTTCATTTGGGCCTCGAGGATCAGGCGGTCAGCCCCTCGGGTTCCGGCAACCCGTTGGCGCGGCAGCAGGCCGTGAGGGTGTTCGCGAGAAGGCAGGCAATGGTCATCGGGCCGACGCCGCCAGGGACGGGCGTGATCGCGCCGGCCACTTCGGCGCAAGAGTCGTAGGCGCAGTCGCCGACGATCCGCGTCTTGCCCTCGCCCTTCTCCGGCGCGGGGATGCGGTTGATGCCCACATCGATCACGACGGCACCCGGCTTCACGTATTCCGCCGTCACCATCTCGGGCCGGCCCACCGCCGCGACCAGAATGTCCGCCTGCCGGCAGACCGCGGGCAGGTCCTGCGTCCGGCTGTGCGCGACCGTCACTGTGCAGCTGTCCTTGAGAAGCAGGTTGAACATCGGCTTGCCGACGATGTTCGAGCGGCCGAGCACCACCGCAGACTTGCCCGAGAGCGAGCCGAAATGGTCGCGCAGCAGCATGAGGCAGCCGAGCGGCGTGCAGGGCACCATCGCCTTCTGCCCGGTGCCGAGAAGGCCGACATTCGAGATGGTGAAGCCATCCACGTCCTTCTCGGGGCGGATCGTGTTGATCACCTTCTCCCCGTCGATGTGCTTTGGTAGGGGCAGCTGCACCAGAATGCCGTGTACTGCCGGATCGTTGTTGAGCTCCTCGACAATGGCGAGGAGCTTCTCCTCCGAGGTGTCATCGTCGAGCTTGTGCTCGATCGAGTTCATGCCGGCCTCGATCGTCTGCTTGCCCTTGTTGCGCACATAGACCTGGGAGGCGGGATCCTCGCCCACCAGCACCACGGCGAGGCCGGGGGTGATGCCGTGCTCCGCCTTCAGCTTCGCCACATGCTCGCCCACCTGGCCGCGCACACCCGCCGCGAAGGCCTTCCCGTCGATCACCGATGCCGCCATGGCCGTCCCTCCTTGTTTTCTGTGGGACGGCAGGTAGCCGGACGGGGGTGCGCGGTCCAGCCGCATGAGGGCCGGAGCCATCGAAATTGCGTCCCGCGGAAACGCGGGAGCGGGCGCATCAAAAACACCTTCAGGTTGTGCCGCCCGACACGCCCGCATCGCGCCATGCGTGCAAGACAGGATGAAGCGAAATGCTGCGGCGGCACTGAACGGGTGGAACGATGCCAAAGAAAACCCTAACCGGCACGGATCTTGGCAGCGGGCGGTTCACCGCGGACAGCTTCGAATTCAGGATCAGCGGCACCGATCTCGGCAGTGGTCGCTTCCAGGACGGCGACACGGACTATGGCGGACCCGACACCGAGGGCGGCGGGGGCTCCAACGGGCTCATAGTCGAGAACGACCCGACCACGGGCTTCGACGCCGGAGAGGACAGCTTCCTGTTCTGATCCCGCTGCCCTGGCCCGCAAGCCGAGCCGGTTTGGGCCCGGGTGCCATGCCGGAGCGTGACGATCGATGCGCGGCCGCTCGTCCCAGGGCGCAACGATGGGACGGCGCTCCCGTATCACCACCGGCATCGCCGTATCCGGCCCGTCCGCGACGCGCCGGACCGCGACCTCCGACGTGGCATCGGTCGAGGCGAGGCTCAGCGACCGGGTGACGATTGCAGGCTCGTCCCGGCAAGGCGCGCAAGATCGAATGTCTTACTCGCGCCGCGCCGGTGGCGACGCCTTCAGCCCCGGCCGCGATAGGGGCTCACGCCCTGATCGGGCAGCCACAGCCCTGCCGGCGGCGTGCCGGTCTGCCAGAAGACGTCGATGGGGATGCCGCCGCGCGGATACCAGTAGCCGCCGATCCGCAGCCACCGGGGCTCGATGGCATCGACGATCCGCTTGCCGATGCCCACGGTGCAGCCCTCATGAAACTCCCCATGGTTGCGAAAGCTCGAGAGGAAGAGCTTCAGCGACTTCGATTCGACCAGCCAGCGATCCGGCACGTAGTCGATCACCAGATGCGCGAAATCCGGCTGGCCGGTGACGGGACAGATCGAGGTGAACTCGGGCGCCACGAAACGGGTGAGGTAGTCCGTATCGGGATGCGGGTTGGGCACGGGGTCCAGAACCGCCTCGGCGGGGCTCGCCGGCACGCCCGCCTCCTGACCCAGAAACCGGGGGGCTTCGCTCTCGGCATCGCTCACTGCGCATCCTCGAGGTGAATGCGGTGCGCCCAGTCGACGCCGTCCGAGACGACGAGATCGCGGAAGCCGAGGAGCTTGGCGAGGTCGAGCCAGGTCGCCGTCGTCTCGATGCCTGCATCGCGGAAAAACTCGGTGCCGCGCGCGTTGGCGGTGAGTTGCGCCAGCACCGCCCGGGCACGGAAGAGCGTCCGGAAGACCTCGTCATCGAGCGCCACGATGATCATGTGCTCGGCCTCCGAGCCCTTGGCGAAGATGGCGAAGCGGGGCGTCTCGGGCGCGTCGAGCTGGGCCTTGGTGATCTGGGTGATGAAGGCGACGCGCACGTCGCGTGAGGGTGGCTGGGGCACCGGCGCAATCTCCCGCGCGAAGGTCTCCTCCGAGCCGACGGGGGGGAAGTAATACTCCTCCTGCTGCGCGCCCGCGGGCAGCGAGAGGAGCGCCGCGAGGGCGGCTGAGAGGGCGATGCGGGGTGGTCGCATGGTCGGCTCCGGCTGGCATGGGGCGGGAGGCCAGCGAAGCATGCGCCGCGGCCCCGACGCAAGCGGGCCGCTTCGAATGATGCCGGACCGGGCCAACCCGTGAAGGGTCTCGGCCCGGGTGGGCTGGTCGACGACGCGCACGGCACTGTTGCGGTCGATGTCGATTCCACGGGGTCCGGGGGCGCGGCGCCGCGATCTGGCGGTCAGACCGCTTCAGCCGACGAGCGCGCGCCAGCCGATGTCGCGCCGGTGAAAGCCGCCGGGCCAGTCGATGGCGTCGACCCCGGCATAGGCGCGCGCCTGCGCCTCGGCGAGCGTGGGACCGAGCGCCGTGACCGCCAGCACCCGCCCGCCCGCGCTGACGGTACCCTGCGGCCCCGCCGCCGTGCCTGCGTGAAAGACCAAGACGCCGGGCAGGGCGGCCGCCGTCTCGAGCCTGCGGATCGGCTCGCCCTTCGCATAGCTGCCCGGATACCCCCTGGCCGCCAGCACCACCGTAAGCGCCGCCTCGGGCGTCCAGTCGGGCGTCATGCCCGAAAGCCGTCCCTCCGCCGCGGCGAGCAGCAGGGCCAGCAGATCGGTCCTCAGCCGGGGCAGCACCACCTGCGCCTCCGGATCGCCGAAGCGGACGTTGAACTCGACGAGCCGTGGCGCCCCCGCCTCGATCATCAGCCCGGCATAGAGGATCCCGCGGAAGGGCGTGCCGCGCGCCGCCATCTCGGCGAGCACCGGGCGCACGATCCGCGCCATCGCCGCCGCCTCGACGGCCTCCGTCAGCACCGGCGCGGGCGAATAGGCGCCCATCCCGCCCGTGTTCGGCCCCTCGTCGCCATCGAAGGCGCGCTTGTGATCCTGGGCGGAGGCGAGCGGCAGCGCCGTCTCCCCGTCGCAGAGGACGAAGAGGGAGGCTTCCTCGCCGCCCATGAAGTCCTCGACCACCACCGTCGCGCCCGCGGCGCCATGCGCGCCCTCGAACATCGCGTCGATGGCGGCCAGCGCCTCCGCCTCGGTCATCGCCACGGTCACGCCCTTGCCGGCCGCCAGCCCGTCGGCCTTGACCACGATGGGCGCGCCCCGCGCCGCCACATACGCGCGCGCGGGCGCCGCTGCGTCGAACCGCGCCCAGGCCGCCGTCGGCGCCCCCGCCGCGTCGCAGATCTCCTTGGTGAAGGCCTTCGAGCTTTCGAGCTGGGCCGCCGCGGCGGAGGGGCCCAGCACCGGGATGCCGGCCGCCACCAGCGCGTCGGCCACGCCGGCGGCCAGCGGCGCCTCCGGCCCCACCACCACGAAGCCGATCCCCTCCGCCCGCACGAAGGCGACGACGGTGGCGGGATCGAGGATGTCGAGGGCGGCGCATTCGGCGATGGCCGCGATCCCCGCATTGCCCGGCGCCACGACCAGCCGCCCGCAATCCGGGCTGGCCGCGATGCCGGCCGCCAGCGCGTGCTCCCGCCCGCCGCCGCCGAGGATCAGGACATCCATGCACGCCTCCCGCCCGTCCGCGCCCCCGTGGCGGAGCGCGCATGTGCATCGCCTAGACCGGGGCGAAAGCGACGGCAAGCCGTCCCCCCAAGGGCGGCCCCGATGCGCCCTCTCCTCTGGCGGGGCGCCGGCGCGGGCGGTAGAAGAGGGTTCATGAGCCTCATCGACGACGAGCCGGCGCCCGGATCCGGCAGCGGCGCCAACACGCCCGAGTTCACCGTCTCGGAGCTGTCGCGCGGCGTAAAGCGCACGCTCGAGGGCGCGTTCGGCCATGTGCGGGTGCGCGGCGAGCTCGGTCGCGTCACCTTCCACCGCAACGGCCATGTCTATCTCGACCTCAAGGACGAGAACGCGGTGCTGGCGGGCGTCGTCTGGAAGAACGCCGTGCGCGGGCTCGAGATTCGCCCGCAGGAGGGTGACGAGGTGATCGCCACGGGCCGCATCACCACCTTCGCCGGACAGTCGAAGTACCAGCTGGTGATCGAGAGCCTCTCCTATGCGGGCGAGGGCGCGCTTCTCGCCAAGCTCGAGCGGCTGAGAAAGGCGCTGGCGGCGGAGGGGCTCTTCGACGAGGCCGCAAAGCGCCCGCTGCCCTTCCTGCCCCGCGTGATCGGCGTCATCACCTCGCCCACCGGCGCCGTCATCCGCGATATCCTGCACCGGCTGGGGGAGCGCTTTCCGGTCGAGGTGCTGGTCTGGCCGGTGGCGGTGCAGGGCCCGGGCTCGGCCCCCGCGGTCGCAGCGGCGATCCGCGGCTTCAACGCGCTTGCGCCCGATGGTGCGGTGCCCCGGCCGGATGTGCTGATCGTGGCCCGCGGCGGCGGCTCGATCGAGGATCTCTGGGGCTTCAACGAGGAGGCGGTGGTGCGCGCGGCGGCGGACTCGGCCATCCCGCTCATCTCCGCCGTGGGCCACGAGACCGACACGACGCTGATCGATCACGCCGCCGACCGGCGCGCGCCGACGCCGACCGCCGCCGCCGAGATGGCCGTGCCGGTGCGGGCGGAGCTTGCCGCGGGGCTGGCGGAACGCGAAGCCCGGCGCCTCCGCGCCCTCTCGCGCAGCCTGTCGCTCCGCCGCCAGCGGCTTGCGGACATGGCCCGCGCCCTGCCCCGCCCGGCCGAGATCGTGGAGCTTCGCCGGCAGCGTCTGGCCGCCCTCCGCCTGCCCGACCCGCGCCGCCTGACGGGCGAGGCCCGGCAGCGCCTCGCCCTTCCCGCGGGCCGGCTCGGCCCAGCGCTCTCGGGCGCGGTCGCGCTCGGTCGGCTGGCGCTCGCTCGGCATGCCTCGCGGCTCGCCCCTGCCCGGCTCGCCGAGCACACCGCCCGCGCGCGGCGGGATACGGCGCGCCTTGCCGAGCGCCTCGCCCCCGCCGCCCTGCGCCGGCAGGCCACGCTCAGGTGCTTTCAACACGTCCCACAATTGAAAGCGTGGGTGAGTATGTTTCGGATCAGTACATCCAACACAGCACCCAGTTA
>JBCCDG010000129.1:0-12157 GCA_039030915.1 Pseudomonadota bacterium
CGAGGAGATCCAGGCCGCGGCCGCGGTAGGGCAGACCCGTCTTGCCCGTGCGTGGGAGGCGGCCCTCGGGGCGGAGGGACTCCTCGGCGCGCAGGTGCTGCTGACGCTCGAGGACACGCAGAACCGCCGCCGCTATCTCAACGGCCGTGCGACCATCGAGGCGCTGCTGGGCCATGGCGCGGTGCCCGTGGTCAACGAGAACGACACGGTGGCTACCGACGAGATCCGCTACGGCGACAACGACCGTCTGGCCGCCCGCGTCGCGCTGATGGCGGGTGCCGATGTGCTGGTGCTGCTTTCGGATGTGGACGGCCTTTACACCGCCAATCCGCGGCAGGATAGCGCTGCGCAGCATCTGGCGGAGATTGCCGCCATCACGCCCGAGATCGAGGCGATGGCGGGCGACGCGGGCTCGGGCCTCGCTCGGGGTGGGATGAAGACCAAGATCATGGCGGCCAAGACGGCGACGCAAGGCGGCTGCGCCATGGTGATCGCGCGGGGTGATGTGGTGCGGCCGCTGGCGGCAGTGCGTGCAGGTGCGCGCAGCACATGGTTTGCCGCGCAGGCGAGCCCGGCCGCTGCCCGCAAGGCGTGGATTGCGGGCATGAAGCCGCTGGGCCGCCTCACTGTCGACGCTGGTGCCGTAGCGGCGCTTCGGCGCGGCAAGTCGCTCTTGCCCGCTGGGCTCACGGGCGTCGGCGGCGAATTCGGGCGGGGCGATCCGGTGACGATCTCGGGGCCCGACGGGGCCGCCGTCGGTGCCGCGCTAGCGGGATACAGCGCGGCCGAGGCGATGCGGCTCGTAGGCGTGCGGTCCGACCGCATCGCGACGACGCTCGGCTATCCGGGGCGCGCCGCGCTCGCGCATGCGGACGACATGGTGATATGGGGAACGCGCGGTGCGATCGCGCCAGCAAGCCGCGGAGAGAACGCATGAACGAGCGCTTCGACGATATTCCCGCCCTGATGGCGAGCATCGGAAAGCGGGCGCGCGCGGCCGCCGCGGCGATGGCCGAGGCGAATGCCGAGCGCAAGCACGCGGCCCTGATCGGCGCGGCCGACGCGGTACTCGACCAGCGCGCCCAGATCGCGGCGGCCAACGCCATCGATATGGAAACCGCGCGGGAGAAGGGGCTGACGGGCGCGATGCTCGACCGGTTGATGCTGACGGATGACCGGATCGTCTCGATGGCCAACGGGCTCCGCGACGTGGCCGCGCAGCCGGATCCGGTGGGCCGCGTCCTCGCGGATTGGACCGTGCCTTCGGGTTTGCGCATCCGCCGCGTGGCGACGCCGCTCGGTGTGGTCGGCGTGATCTACGAGAGTCGGCCGAATGTCACCGCCGATGCGGGCGGGCTCTGCCTCAAATCGGGCAATGCAGCCATCCTCCGCGGCGGCTCGGAAAGCTTCGAGAGCACAGGCGCCATACATGCCTGCATTGTTGCGGGCCTCGAAGCGGCCGACCTGCCGGCCGATGCCGTGCAACGCGTGCCCGTGCGGGATCGCGCGGCCGCGGCGGAGATGCTGCGGCTGACGGAAAGCATCGACGTGATCGTGCCCCGCGGCGGCAAGGGGCTGGTCGGCCTCGTCCAGGCCGAGGCGCGGGTGCCGGTCTTCGCCCATCTCGAAGGCATCTGCCATATCTATCTCGACGGCGCGGCGGATCCGGCGAAGTCCCTCGCCGTCATCCTCAACGCCAAGACGCGGCGCACCGGCATCTGCGGTGCGGCCGAGTGCCTGCTGATCGACCGGGAAGCGGCCGATCTGGGGGCGGAGGCGGTCCGGGCGCTGCTTTCCGCCGGCGTGCGCGTGCATGGAGACGCAGTCGTTCAGGCGATGGCGGAGGGTGTCGAACCCGCGACCGACGATGACTGGGGCCGCGAGTATCTCGACATGGATATCGCCGCCTGCATGGTCGACGGGGTGGAAGGCGCGATCGCGCATATTCGCAGCTATGGCTCGAACCATACCGAGGCGGTGTTGACGCAGGACGATGCCGTCGCCGCCCGGTTCTTCGCGGGGCTCGACAGCGCGATCCTGATGCGCAACGCCTCGACCCAGTTCGCGGACGGCGGCGAATTCGGTATGGGTGCGGAGATCGGCATCGCGACGGGTAAGATGCATGCGCGCGGCCCGGTGGGTGCAGAGCAGCTGACGAGCTTCAAGTATCTCGTTGAGGGCGACGGGACGCTGCGACCCTGAACTGCCCTTGCCTGGCGCAGCGGTATTCGCGGCGACGCCTCACCGGCGTCTCATCATGCAGCAAACCCGAGTGGCGCAGCCGGCCCGCCCTCGCAAGACAGGCCAATCGAAAGACCTCAGCGGCCCCAGTCGCGCACCGGACCGCTGTCGAGATGCACGAATTTCGAGCGGGTGTAGCGGCCGACGCCGCCTGCGCTGAGGGCAAGACCCGCCCCGGAAATCTGCTCAACGCTGCGCGACTTGAGGGCAATGTCCACCGCCATGCCGCGCGTGTGGTACGACTTCTTGGCGACGCCCCTGCCGCGGCTACGCAGCAGCGCATTGGTGCCTTGCGTGCGGTAGCCCGACACGATGTCGAAGGGCTCGCGGCTGTCGAGCAGGTTGTGGGTGGCCGCCAGGATGTCGATCACCCGCGCGTCCATCCGCGTCACCTGCTCCGCGCGCCAATCCCGGAGAATGTAATTGAAGGCGTCCAGCGCCTCGGGGATGTACTGGCCCTCGACCCAGTAGACCGATGCAACCCGTTCCCCCGTCCGTGAGTTTACGAGACGGAGCGATCGGAAATCGCCCTTCCCACTGTTGTATGCTGCAAGCGCGGGCCGCGTTACGGCTCCTGCGCCAACGGTGGCAACGCCGAACGCCGCCATGCCCGTAATGATTCTCCGACGGGTCGGGCCGCCGGACACACTCTTCCGGATGCTCACACTTCTGCCCCTTGTTCCGTTCCGTGAAGTTCTTCACCGACGGCGTCTTTCTTTGCCGCACCTATGGCATACAAAAAAAAAGCTTCCAAGTTGCAAACACGCCATAGTGTGTTGCGTCACTGCACTAACACCACCACTGCCACAACGCGCTGCCAAACGGCGGAACCGATTGCGCGTGCGTTGCATTGGAATGAGGCGGTGTTGCGGCAATTTTCACACGAGGCGGGCGAAACGAGGCAGACTGTGGCATGGGTGCCCGTGACGGGAGCGACGCTCGCGGAATGGCCGTGATACGCATCGGGCATCCGTCATTGGACGTAGTGGTGATGACATGAACAGATTCGTCTTCGATGGCGCCCCAGCGGCCGCCTTTCGCGCTTTGCCGGTGGTTGCCGCACTTGCCTTGGGCGCATCGGCGCTTCCGGCATCCGCGCAGACGGGCAATACGCTTTCGCTCGGCCAGCAGGCGGCGGAGACGATCACCTATAATGCCGATGGCAAGGCGCCGAGCGCGCGGGCGCTGCCGGGGCTCGACGCGATGCTGGCCGGTGGTGATGTGCTGGACCGGACGCTCGACTGGTTCTACGCGTCGCGACGCTTCGAGCCTGTGTGGTCGAAAGGGCGCGGGGTCATCGCCCCGGCGGGTGCGCGGTCGTTGATCGCGGCTGTCGAGGGCGTGGAGAAGCACGCGCTCTCGCCCTCTGAATACGATCTGCCGGCGCTTGAAGCGGCGCTCGATAAGCCATGGGACGCCGCGGCGGAGCGGCTGTTCACGCGGACATATCTCAAGCTTGCCCGCGATCTTGGCTCCGGCGTGCTCGAACCGCGCAGGCTCTCCCGCAACATGGATGTCAGCCCGGCGCGGCCCGATCAGGACGAGCTGCTTTCGCGTCTCGGCGCGTCGCGGGATTTCGACCGACTGCTCGACGGGCTTGCGCCGCAGACTGCCGACTATCAGGCGCTGCTCGCAACATATGAACGGCTGAGCGCTATCGCGGACGACCCGGGGGCATGGGGCCCGCAGGTCGCGAAGGGCGGCTCGCTCAGCATCGGCGACCGCGGGCCGCGGGTCGCGGCGTTGCGCGCGCGGCTGACGGCCATGGGCGACCTCGTGACCGACGCGCCAGCGGCGGGTTTGGGCACGGTGGTTGCGGCGGCCGACATTACGTCGGACGTGCCGCTCGATACCGGTGAGCCCGATGCGAAACGGTTCGACAGCGCGCTCGAAATCGCGGTGAAGCATTTCCAGGCGCGCCACGGGCTGAACGAAGACGGCGTGGTCGGGCCCGCGACACTCGATGCGCTCAACACCTCGCCCGCCGTCCGGGCGCGCCAGGTGGCGGTCAATCTCGAGCGGGCGCGTTGGAACAGCGAGCGGATGCGCGGTGCTCGGATTGTGGCGAACCTGCCCGACTACACCGTGCGCGTGTTCCGGCCGGACGAAACGGTGCGCTACGAGAGCCGTGTGGTCATCGGCAAGTACAAGCACCAGACAGTCGAGTTCAGCCATGAGATGGACCACATGGTGGTCAATCCGACGTGGTACGTGCCCAACTCCATCGCCGTGAACGAGATTCTGCCGAAGCTGCGTGCGGACCCCGGCTACCTCGCCTCGCGCAACATGCGTTTGTCCGGTGCGGATCCGTATGAGGTGGAATGGGAATTCGTGACACCCTCGACCTTTCCCGGACGGATCCAGCAGCGTCCGGGACGGGGCAATGCGCTCGGCCGCGTAAAGTTCATGTTTCCGAACCGGCACGCGATCTATCTGCACGACACGCCGCAGCGCCGTCTCTTCGCGCGGGACAACCGGGCCTTCAGCCATGGCTGCGTCCGGGTGGAGAAACCGGCGGAGCTTGCGGCGGTGCTGCTCGAGGGTCAGGTGAGCGATCCCGAAGGCAGCTTCGAGCGCTGGGTGGCCCGCGGGAGCGAGCGCTATGTGCACCTCGACGAGAAGCTGCCCGTGCACCTCGTCTACCGGACCGCGTGGCGCGACGAGCAGGGCACGATCCAGTTCCGTCGCGACGTCTATCGCCGCGACCAGCTGATTGCAGAGGCGCTCGAGCAGCGGGGCGTGCGCCTGCCTGAAGGCTGAAGGGCGCAGCCCGGCTGGCGGCCGGGTATCCCGGCGCCTCCTGCCAGACTTCCCTGCGGATGTGATCCCCAGGAACCCAATCTTGCATCGCTCCGCCCGCGCCGATAACAGGGCGCGGCTGAGGCAGAGGCGGAGTTCATGAGCCACTCGATCGCCGAAATCGCGGCCGCCACGGGCCTCGAGGCAGCGGGCGACCTCACGCTTGCGGTTCACCGCCCCGCAGAGCCCGCAGCGGCGGGACCGGACGATCTGGCGCTCGCCATGTCCCCGAAATACGAGGCGGCGCTGCGTGCGTCTCCGGCGCGGGCAGCGGTGGTCTGGCCTGAGGCGGACTGGCAGGCGATGGGGCTTGTGGCGGCCCTCTTTGCGCCGCGTGCCCGCCTCGCGCTGGCAGGCATCACCGGTGCTTTCGCGCCGCCCGAAGATCTTGACCCCGGCATTCATCCGAGCGCGATCGTCGACCCGGACGCGATTGTCGGAAACGACGTCTGGATCGGACCCTACACCACCGTCCGCGCGGGCGCCCGTTTGAGCGACGGCGTGCGCGTGGCCGGACAGGTGAGTATCGGCTCGGAGGCAGAGATCGGCGCGGGCTCGGTGCTTCATCCGGGCGTGCGCCTCGCGCGCGGCGTGCGTCTCGGCGTGCGTTGCCTCGTGCAGGCCAATGCCTGCATCGGCGGGGACGGCTTTTCGTATGTCACGCCGGAGCGCGGCGCGGTCGAGGCGGCGAAGGCTACAGGCCGCGTGGATGAGGCGGCACGTAATCTCGCCCTTCGCCGCATCGCCTCGCTCGGGACCGTGGTGATCGGTGACGATGTGGAGATCGGTGCCGCCACCTGCATCGATCGCGGCACGGTTGCCGACACGACAATCGGCTCGGGCACCAAGATCGATAACCAGGTGATGATCGGCCATAACGTGCAGGTGGGCGAGACCTCGATGCTCTGTGGCCAGGTCGGCATCGCGGGCTCTTGCCGCATCGGCAGCCGTGTGGTGCTTGGCGGTCAGGTCGGCGTCGGCGACCACATCGCTATCGGGGATGACTGCGTGCTGGCGGGCGGCACGCTCGTGGGCTCGGACATCAAGTCCGGCAGCGTGATGATGGGCGTGCCCGCGATGAGCCGAGAGCAGGCCTACACGCAGATCATGGCGCTCAAGCGACTGCCGAAGGCGCTCGAGCAGATCCGCGAGATCCGCTCCAAGCTTGGGCTTTGAGCGCGGGCTTGGACTGGGGACGGGCGGCGGGCTAGAGAGGGCCGGAAGGGTCACGGGAGGAACGGATGAGCGACGAGGTCTACCAGCGCGTGGTGGCGATCATTGCGGAGCAGGCGATGGTCGAGCCCGAAACCATCACGCCCGAGACCACGCTCGAGGATCTCGGGCTCGATAGTCTTGCGCTTGTGGAGGTCGTGTTCGGTATCGAGGAGGCTTTCGATATCTCCGTACCCTTCAATGCCAACGAGCCCTCCGAGAGCGATTTCGACATCAAGAATGTCGGCAAGATCGTCGAGGGCGTGAAAGCGCTCATCGCCGAGAAGGGTTGAGGCGTGGGCTCTGACAGTACTGTGCCGGGCGGCGTCAGGCGCGTCGTCGTAACGGGGCTCGGCGTCGTCTCGGCGCTGGGCGTCGGGCGGGAGGCGCATCTTGAGGGGCTGGCCGAGGGGCGCAACGGCATCGGGCCCATCGAGCTCATCGATCCCTCCCGGCTCATGATCAAGATTGCGGCGGAGGCGAAGGACTATGTCGGCGAGGAACGCTGGAGCCGCCAGGAGCTGACGCTCTTCGACCGCATCACGCAGATGGCGCTGACGGCGACGGCAGAGGCTGTCGAGCAGTCGGGCATCGATTTCAAGGCGGACGGGCTCGGCGAGCAGACGGCAGTGATCATCGCGACGGCGATGGGCGGGCTCCATACGCAGGACGAGAACTACCGCATCGTCTACGAGGAGCAAAAGAACCGCGTCCATCCCTTCATCATACCGCGCCTGATGGCCAACGCGCCGGTCAGTCAGGTCTCGATGGCGCATGGGCTGATGGGGCCGTCCTGGTCTGTGGCCACGGCCTGTGCATCGTCCAATCACGCCATCGGGCAGGCCTTCCATCTCGTGCGCTCAGGTGCTGCGGATGCGGCGGTTACGGGCGGCACGGAGAGCGTCCTCTGCTTCGGCGGCATAAAGGCGTGGGAGGGGTTGCGCGTGATGTCGAAGGACGGCTGCCGTCCCTTCTCCAAGAACCGCAACGGCATGGTGCTGGGGGAGGGGGCGGCGATCCTGATCCTCGAGGAGTTGGAGGCTGCGAAGATGCGGGGCGCAGTCATCCTCGGCGAGATCGTGGGCGCAGGTGCCTCGGCAGATGCGGCGGACATCGTGGCCCCGGCGGTCGAAGGGGCGGCGGGCGCGATGCGCCGGGCGCTGAAGGATGCGCGTATGGAGGCCACGGAGGTCGACTACATCAACGCGCATGGGACGGCGACGGCGCTCAACGACCGGACGGAGGCGGCGGCGATCAAGAGCGTGCTGCGCGCGCAGGCCGAGAAGGTCATGGTCTCCTCGACGAAATCCATGCATGGCCATGCCATCGGTGCGGCCGGCGCGCTGGAGGCGGCGGCGTGCCTGATGGCGCTCGACCGCGGCATCGTACCGCCCACGATCAACCGCGACGAGGAGGATCCGGAGATCGGCCTCGACGTCGTTCCCAACGAAGCGCGCGAGGCGAAGGTCGACGCCGCTCTCTCAAACGCCTTCGCCTTCGGCGGCCTCAACGCGGTCCTGGCCTTCCGAGCCTGGCGCGGCTGACGGCGCCTTGGGCGGCGCGCGCCCGGGGCGCCTCGCCTCGCTCATCGCGTTCCCGAGCGGACCCGGCGAGGCCAGGCGCTTGTTAAGGGGACGCGCGACCGCAACCGGCCGCTCTTCCCATGTCGTCCGGAATGGGGTGACGGCATGACGGGACCGAGCGGGCGTCTCCGGGTCGCATCCCCGGTTCAGGGGTTGATGTCGTTATACGCCTTCGTGAAGCCCGTGAGGGAGACCGTGACGGTCACCTCCTGGCGAGGGACGGCAACGAGGGTCACCTTGGCGCTCGAGCCTGCGCGCATCTCGTCGAGGAAGTCCTGGCTCATGGGCTGGCGGACCACGCAACCGCCCTGCTGGCACTGCTCGAAGGGAGCGGAGCGGACCTCGTTGCCATCGACCTGGACGCGGACGCCTGCCGGCAGGAAGACGCCGAGGGGCGCCAGGATCTGAATCGCGGCGGGCACAGTCTCGCCGTTGTCGGTGGTCAGCCCGTCGAGCTTGCGGATGCGGACCTCGAGCACGTCGTTGCCGTCATTGCCCTGGCCCACCTGCTGCATGATGCAGGTATCCGTCCCGGTCGCGCAGCGGATGGTCCAGTCGCCATGCCGGTCGCGCACTTCCTCGCCCTGCTGCGGCTGCTGGGCTGCGGCGCCGACGGGTAGCGTCAGCGCGAGAGCGGCGAGCGCGAGGGGGCCGAAGCGGCGGGCGACTGCCGCGGCGGAGGGGATCAGGCGGGTCATTCGATGTCCTTCTCGGGATCGCTGGTCTCTAGCGCCTCCGGCGTGTTGCCAGCGGGCCGGGCCGAAATCAAGACGGGGCGCTCTGTGAATCTTTTGCTGCATGGATGAGGTCGGGACGACTCACCCTGAAACGGCAAGGGCGCCCATACGGGCGCCCTGCCTGCGGCTCATTGGCCACTGTCGTGATTTTTCACTTCCCTGTCGAACCGGCCGCGGCCGTTCAGCAGCGCTACCATTGCCACGTCCGCAGCGGGGGTCAACAGGGAAAAAGTGCTTGCGGGGCCATTTCTTTCGCCGATTTCGCCCCATTTGCGAATGAAGTGCTGCGGCTGCGCAGTCATTTCTCATCTGCAATGAAAAAAGGCCGCGCCTGATGCGCGGCCGAGTCGACAGGGAGGAGAAAACACGAGAACCGGACCACCACCCGGTCCTCGCATGCTAACTGTCCCACAGGACCGTTAACATCACCCTGTCTACAGCGAAAATGAGTTCATTTCGCGGCGCATCTGACCAGCGCGCGCAGAGCAACGGATTCCCGCAACGCCTGTTGCGCACATGCATCTTGGTCCGCGCGCCCCCTGCGGCTTGCCGATGGCAGGGGCAGGGGCGATAACGCGAAGCCATGAAACGGCGTTCGCGGAGCTCTTTGACACTGGCCGAATTCAGCCGCGGAGTATGTCCGTGAGCGGTGATGACGGGCTGCGGCTGGCGCTCGATCTGGAGCGCCTCGAGCAGTGTCTCGCGGTAGCGCTGCCGGGATTTGAAGGGCCGATTGCGGCGCGGCAGTTCAGCGGCGGGCAGTCGAACCCGACCTACCGGCTCGACACCCCAAGCGGTGCCTATGTGCTCCGCCGCAAGCCGCCGGGCGATCTTCTGCCGTCGGCGCATGCGATCGACCGGGAGTATCGGGTGATGGCGGCGCTGGGGCGCGAGGGCTCTCCGGTGCCACCGGTGCTCCACTACTGCGACGATGCGGATGTGATCGGTGCGCCCTTCTACCTCATGCGCTTTGTGGAGGGTCGGGTGCTCTTCGATACGCGCCTGCCCGGGATCGCGCCGGCGGAACGGCGGATGACATACGAGGCGCTGGTCGACACGCTGGCGGCGCTGCATCGGGTGGATGTGGGTGCGGCCGGCCTCTCCGATTTCGGGCGGCCGGGCGGCTACATCGCGCGGCAGGTCGCCCGTTGGTCGAAGCAGTACCGCGCGAGCGCGGGCCCGGAGGCGCCCGAGGGCGCAGGGCCGGTGCTGGCGGAGATGGCCCGGCTCATGGACTGGCTCCCCGACGCGGTCGAGCGGCTACCGGACGAGACCTGCCTCGTCCATGGCGACTACCGGCTCGACAATGCGATGCTGGCGCCGGACCGGCCTGAGGTGGTGGCGGTACTGGACTGGGAGCTCTCGACGCTCGGACATCCGCTCGCCGATCTCAGCTACTTCCTTATGACCTGGGCCTTCCCGGCGGATCTGAGATGGGGACTGGCGGAAGCGGATCTCGACACGCTCGGCATCCCGACCATGGAGGCGATGGCGGCGCGCTATGCTGCGGCGACGGGGCGGGAGGCGGTGGCGGAGCTTGACCTCCTCATCGCCTACAATGCCTTCCGGCTTGCAGCGATCCTGCAGGGCGTCTACGCGCGCGGGCTCGCGGGCAATGCGGCGGACGAGGCTGCGCTCGGCATGGGCGGGGACGTGCCGCGGCTGGCGCGCATCGCGCTCGATTTCGCGGAGCGTGCAGGAGCCTGAGGGGCGGCGCTGTCGGCGTGGCAGGCGGAGCGGCGCGGGTGAGGTCAGCGAGAGCGAGACGCAGGCAAGTGGCGGGTGCGTCGACGACAATCAGGCCCGCCCTGACTAGCCTTCCGGGATGGCGGGCACATGGCCGGCGGCCGCAGGGCGTGGCGGCCACCGGCCTCGGCGTCAGAAGTGGAAGACCGCGTCCGCGATGACGCGGAAGCCGTAGATCGTATCCTCACGGTTCGCGACATTCGCCTCCGCGCCGACGCCGAGGATGGCGTGATCCGTCACCCGGTAGCGCATGCCGCCGCCGAGCATGACCATGGTGCGCGGATCGGAGGCGCCGATATCGGCGAGGTCCGCGCCGGTGAGGTTCACGAGACCGAGATCGTTCACGACCGAGTCGCCGCCATCGACGGGGGCGAGGATGTTGAGCTCGGCGAAGGGATAGAAGCTGCCCGCGATCTCGTAGCTCAGATGCGCGGAGGCGTGGATGAAGCTCCAGTTATCGTCCGAGAGCGCGATCTGCCCGCCGACGGAGCCCTGCACGGTGTAGGGCCCTGTCTGGTAGAGCGCGGTCACGAATGGGTTTATGTAGCCCGCTCCGGTGCCGTTGAGCTCGATCTCGCTGCCGTCGAGCCCGATGACGTCGGTGTCGAGATTGCCGATGGGGGCCTGGTAGCGCAGGCCCGCGGTAGCGATCACGCCGGCCTCCGGATCCATGATGAAGGCGTATTTCGCGCCGAAGCCGAGATCGTTGAAGCCGCCGTCGTCGGACAGCACCTCGTCGAAGCCCACATCGGTATAGCCGTCGAGCGTGGCGATGAGGCCGAAGCGCTCGGTGATGGCGGCGCGGAGCTGAAGGCCGGCGGCGATCACGCGGCCCCCGCCAGAGATGAAGTCGTCGGGGATGTCGTGATAGGCGAAGAAGGGCTTGGCTTCGGTGGTGATGTGCGGCGTCTCGTTGAACACCGGGTTGAGGAGGGGCGGCGCATAGCGCTGGAACCCGTTCTTCCCGAGCGACCCTTCGAGGTCGAGGCCGAAAAACCCGTCTCCGGCCCAGAGGGTGGCCGGCATCAACACTGCCGCTGTCGCGATCGCAAACAGCCCTTTCATCTCACGCTCTCCTTCTTGATCTCGTGCGAGGGCGACCTGCCGCCCTCCATGGGGCAGAGACGCGAGAACGGAGCGCTATCCCTTGATCTGCGTCAGTTGCATGATGATGACTGCCTTTGTTGCGCGGATGACATGCCAAGCATCCCGGCCGATGGAAGCCGTGGGGTCGTGGCTGCCTTGACCCTTCCCGGCCGAAGGGGGATGGATCACGCGAACAAGAACCGGCGACTGCATGACCGGCGCCGGGAGCGGCAAGGGAGGAAACGGCGATGACGACGGAGCTCACCCACTTCATCGGTGGCAAGCATGTGAAGGGGACCTCTGGCCGCTTTGCGGATGTCTACAACCCGGCTACGGGAGAGGTTCAGGCCAAGGTGCCGCTGGCGAACGCTGCCGAGATGGCTGCCGCCGTGGAGAACGCCAAAGCCGCGCAGCCGGCCTGGGCCGCGACCAACCCGCAGCGCCGCGCGCGGGTGATGATGAAGTTCGTCGACCTCCTCCACCGCGATATGGACAAGCTGGCCGAGAGCATCAGCCGCGAGCACGGCAAGACGCTGCCGGACGCGAAGGGCGATGTGATCCGGGGCCTGGAGGTTGCGGAGTTCTGCATCGGTGCGCCCCATATGCTGAAGGGGGAGTACACCGAGGGTGCGGGCCCGGGCATCGACATGTACTCGATGAAGCAGCCCATCGGCGTCGCCGCCGGGATCACGCCCTTCAACTTTCCGGCCATGATCCCGATGTGGAAGTTCTGCCCGGCGCTGGCCTGCGGCA
>JBCCDG010000130.1:0-12118 GCA_039030915.1 Pseudomonadota bacterium
ATGCGGAGGCGGCGGGGCTGCGCGGTCATGGCGGGCAGCACAGCGGCGCTCACGTGCGCATACGCTCGCTCTTGGGGTCGTAGAGTGGCTCGAGGGAGGCGGTGGCCGGCACGCGGGAGCCGGCGACCTCGATCTCGTAGATCGAGGCCAGGATCTCGTCGGGCTTCTGCCCCGCGGTCGGCACGTAGCCGAGGCCGATCGCGGCGCCGAGGTGGTGGCCGTAAGCGCCGGAGGCGAGGTAGCCCGCCATCTTGCCGTCCCGGATGATCGGCTCGTTGTGGTAAAGCATCGGCTCCGGATCCTCGAGCCGGAACTGGAGGAGGCGCCTCGAAAGCCCCTCATCCCGCCTACGCAGCACCGCGTCGCGGCCGATATAGCCCGGCTTCTCCTTCTTCACCGCAAAGCCGAGGCCGGCTTCCAGCACATGGTCCTCGCAGGTGATGTCATGTCCGAAATGGCGGAAGCCCTTCTCGATCCGGCAGCTGTCCATCACGTGGAGCCCGCAGAGCCGTGCGCCGAGTGGCTGGGCGGCCTGCCACAGCGTCTCGAAGGCGTGGCCGGCCATGTCAGCGGAGACATACAGCTCCCAGCCAAGCTCACCAACATAGGAGACGCGGTGCGCGCGGGCGAGGCCGAGGCCGAGCTCGATCTCACGTGCCTGGCCGAAGGGATGTGCCTCGGTGGTCATGTCGGCGGGGGAAACGGCGGCCATCAGGCGCCGCGCCTCCGGCCCCATCACGGCGATCACGGCTTCGGCGGCGGTGACATCGGTGATGACGGCATTGTCCTCACCCAGATGCCGGCGCAGCCAGGTCTGGTCCGCCAGGCGTGTCGCAGCGGGCGTCACGACCAGATAGGCGGTCTCCGTGAGGCGCGTGACGGTCACGTCCGCCTCGATCCCGCCGGTGCTGTTGAGGAACTGGGTGTAGACGATGCGGCCGGGGGCTACGTCCATCTCTGCGCCGCAGACACGGTTGAGGAAGCTTGAGGCGTCGCGCCCCTCGACCCGGATCTTGCCGAAGCTTGACATGTCGTAAAGGCCCATGGTCTCGCGGATCGCCTTGTGTTCGGCCGCGGCGTTGGGGAACCAGTTCTGGCGGCCCCAGGCGTATTCGTACTCGGGCGTCTGGCCAGGTTCCGCGAACCAATTCGCCCGCTCCCACCCCGCGAACTCGCCGAAGACCGCGCCGCGCGCCTTCAGGTGCTCATGCAGCGGCGAGCGGCGGATGCCTCGGGCCGTCGCCTTTTGGCGGAAAGGGTAGTGATCGGCATAGAGGAGGCCGAGGGTCTCCTTCGAGCGCTCGAAGAGATAGCGCTTGTTGCCCTGGAAGGGCTGCATGCGGACGATATCCACATCCCCGAGGTCGAAGGGTTTCTCGCCGGTGTCCATCCAGGCAGCCAGCGCCATGCCCGCACCGCCCGCCGACTGGATGCCGATGGAGTTGAAGCCTGCGGCCACCCAGTAGTTGTCGAGCTCCGGGGCGAGGCCGAGATGGTACGAGTCGTCCGGCGTGAAGCTTTCGGGGCCGTTGAAGAAGGTGTGGATGCCCGCCTTCGCCAGCATGGGCATCCGCTCGACCGCCTTCTCAAGGATCGGCTCGAAATGGTCCATGTCCTCGGGCAACTGGTCGAACTCGAAATCCCTGGGTATGCCGTCCATGCCCCACGGCTTGGCGTCGGGCTCAAAGGCGCCCAGCAGCATCTTTCCCGCGTCTTCCTTGTAGTAGGCGCACTCGTCCGGCACGCGCAGGACGGGAAGCTGGGTCAGCCCCTCGATAGCTTCGGTGACGATGTAGAAATGCTCGCAGGCCTGGAGGGGCACGTTGACGCCGGCCATGCGGCCGAGGGCATGGCCCCACATGCCGCCGCAGTTCACGACGTGATCGGCCTCGATGCCGCCGGTCTCATCGCCTTGCGCCCATTCGACACGGGTGACGCGCTTGCCGTCCTTCACCACGCCCGTGACTTCCGTGCGCTCGAGGATCCGGGCGCCGCGCTGCCGGGCGCCCTTGGCGAGCGCCAGGGCGATGTTGGCCGGGTCCCCCTGTCCGTCCTGCGGCAGCCAGACGCCGGCCAGCACGTCCTCGGTCTTGAGATGGGGATAGCGGGTGCGGATCTCATTGGGCCCGATGGGCTCGACCTCGACCCCGAAGGCGCGCGCCATGGAGGCTTGGCGGAAGATCTCCTCCCTGCGCGCCTCCGTCAGCGCGACGGTGATCGAGCCGCAGCGGCGGAAGCCGGTTGCGACGCCCGTCTCATCCTCCAGCGTCCCGTAGAGCTCTTGGCTGTACTTGGCGAGCTTAGTGAGATTGGCCGTGGCACGGAGCTGCGCGATCAGCCCCGCCGCGTGCCAAGTTGTGCCGGAGGTGAGCTGCTTGCGCTCGAGCAAAACCACGTCCTGCCAGCCCTGCTTGGCAAGGTGATAGGCGACGGAGCAGCCGATCACGCCGCCGCCCATGATGACGACGCGGGCTTTCGAGGGGGGGAGTGCCATGGCTCAGCTCCTCAGGCGCGGATGCGTGCGTTCTCGGGGTCCCAGAGGGGGCCGTCCTCCTGCACCACCGCGGGACGGCGCTCGCCGAAGATCTCGACCTCGAGCGCCGTACCCGGCGCCGCCGCCTCGGGCGTCAGCATGGCGAGGGCGATGGAACTCTTGACCCGGTAGCCCCAGCCGGAGGACGTGACCTCGCCCACCCGGTCATGGCCATGCCAGACGTTGGACATGTAGGGCGCGTCGCATCCATTGGCCTCGACCAACATGGTGGCGAAGCGCTTCGCCGGACCCCGCTGCTTTTCTGCCAGGAGAGCGGCGCGGCCGGGAAAGTCCTGCTCCTTGTCGAAGCGGATGAACCGGTCGAGCCCGCCCTCCAGCATCGTGTAGTCCGTGCTGAGATCGCCTTTCCAGGCGCGGTACCCCTTCTCCATCCGCAAGCTGTTGAGCGCGAACATGCCGAAGGGCTTTGCGCCGCCACCCGTCACTGCGTCCCAAATGGCGGGGATCTCGGCGACGCGCGCATGGATCTCCCAGCCGAGCTCGCCCGCGAAGCTGACGCGCGCCAGGACCGCCGGGCGGCCCGCCACGGTCGCTGCCTGATGGCTGAGCCAGGGGAGCGTGAGATCGGCATCGGTGATCGCAGCGAGGAGCGTCCGGCTGTGCGGCCCCGTGACGAGGATGGTCGACATTTCCTCCGTACGGTCCTCGAGCGACAGGCCGGGAGCGAGATGGCGCTCGAGAAGCTCGTAGTCGTGCCATTGCGCGGCGGCGGCGGTGATCAGCGTGAAGTCGTCCTCGCCATTGCGGGCAATCGACATCTCGGTCGTGATCCGGCCGCGCGCGTCCGGGAAGTAGGCGAGGCTGAGACGGCCGGGCTTGGGCAGGCCGCCTGCGATCCGACCCATCAGCCAGTCCGCGGCGCCGTCACCTGTCAGGTGGAAGCGGGAGAAGCCGCAGATGTCGATCACGCCCACATGGTCGCGTACCGCCTCGCATTCCTCGCGGATGCGCGGTTCCCAAGGGCCTTCGCGGTTCCAGGTCTGCGTCGCTTCTTCGGAGGTGTCGTCGCCGGGCTTGGCGAACCAGTTGGCGCGCTCCCAGCCGTTATAGGCACCGAACTGCGCGCCGACCGCGGCGAGCCGGTCGTGCACCGGTCCGTGTTTCTTGTCCCGGCCCGCGGGCCAGGCGTGGTGGGGGAAGTGCATGGCGTATTCGTGGCCGTAGATCTCCATGCCCTTGGCCGCCGCATAGGCGTCGTCCGCGTAGCCGGTGTAGCGGCGAGGATCGACGGCCCACATGTCCCACTCGGTCTGGCCGTGCACGATCCACTCTGCCGCCACCTTGCCCGCGCCGCCGCCCTGGGCGATGCCGAAGGTGAAGCTGTGCGCCTCAAACGCGTCCCTCACGCCCGGCATCGGGCCGATCATCGGATTGCCGTCCGGCGCATAAGGGATAGGACCGTTGATGACGCGGCCGACACCCTGGGAGCCCAAGAGCGGCACGCGGCCCAGCGCATCCTCGATGTAGAATTCCAGCCGCTCGAGGTCGTCAGGATAGAGCTGGAAGCTGAAATCCTCCGGCATCGGATCCTCGGGCGTCAGCCAGTGCGCCTTGCAGTTGCGCTCGTAGGGCCCGAGGTTCAGGCCCGCCTTGTCCTGGCGGAGGTAGTAGGAGATATCGACATCGCGGACGATCGGCAGCTTTCGGCCCTGCTCCTTGGTCCAGGCCTCGATCTCCGGGATCTCGTCCGTCAGAAAATACTGGTGCGACATGACCACCAGCGGCACGCGCCGCCCGCCATGGGGGCGGAACCATTCGCCCACGCGCTGGGCGTAGTAGCCGGCGGCGTTCACGACCTTCTCGCATCGGATCTCGCCCTTCGGCGTCTCGACCACCCATTCGCGCCCCTCCCGCCGCACGCCGGTGGCCGGGCAGAAGCGGGCGATCTTGGCGCCCAGATCTCGGGCGCCCTTCGCCATGGCCTGGGTAAGCTGCGCCGGGTCGATATCGCCGTCGAGCGGGTCCCAGAGCCCGCCTTCCAGGTCGTGGCCCTCCATGAAGGGATGCTTCTCCTGCATCTCCTTCACGCTCATCATCTCCATCGGCACTCCCTGGGTGCGGCCCATGGAGCAGGCGTGCTCAAACTCCCGCATGCGCTCGATGTTATGCGCCAGGCGCAGCGAACCAGTGACGTGGTAGTTCATCGGGTAATCTACGCGCTCGGCCAGCTCGCGATACATCGCGAGGCCATAGCGCTGCATGTTCATCACTGCCCAGGACGCGGAGAAGTTCGGGCAGTTGCCGGCTGCGTGCCAGGTGGAGCCTGCGGTGAGCTCGTTCTTTTCCAGGAGGATGCAGTCCGTCCAACCCTCCAGCGCCAGGTGGTAAAGCGTCGAGACGCCGACGGCGCCACCGCCGATGATGACGACGCGGGCGGTGCTGGGAAGCTCGGACATGGGGCTCTCCTCTGTCAGTAAACGGGGGGCGAGATGACCCAGACGGCGATGGCCGGGTCCTCGTAGGGGTTGGCCCAGCGGAAGGGCTCTTCTCGGATGCGGAAGCTGTCGCCCGCGGCGACGGTGAACCGCTCGGCGCCGATCCAGAGGTCGAGCCGGCCGGAGATCATGTAGGCGACCTCCTGGGTTGGCCGGGTCACAGGCTCGGTACGCGCGGCGCCTGGCGCGAAGACGGAATGTACCATCTCGAAGCTGTCGGTGAGGTCCGGGGAAAGAAGGCTTTCCGACAGCCCGCCGTCCCGCTCCCCGATCGTGCGCCGCGCGGCCGCGCGCACGATCCGCCCCGCCTCCCGCATCGGCGCCTCCGCCGCGCCGAAGAAGAGCGAGAGCGGCACGCCCAGAAGCCTTGCCAGCGCCTGCAGGTCCTCGAAGCTCGGGCGTGAGATGTCCCGCTCCACCTGCGAAAGCCAGCCGACCGACCGGCCGAGGCTGCCCGCGACGGCCCCGAGCGTCAGGCCGCGTGCCGTACGCAACGCCCTCAGGTCCCGCCCGAGGCTGGGGCTGGTGTGGGCCAGGTTCATCGTGAAGCGTGTGCGTGAAAAATCATGCTGCATTTTCACGCGATCACACGCTCCGGCGCAATCGCCTTTCACGACACGCCCTGTCGCATCCGGAAAAAAATGTTGTCAGGCGCCGCACTGTCAGGCCGGCACGGCATCCTCGACGGCCATCTCTTCGGCCAGAAGCGCGATGCCGGGCGGGATCCGGGCCGTGGGGATGGAGGAGAAGCCGAGCCGATAGGTGCCCCGTCCCTCCTCGGGTCGCCGGAAGAAGCCCTGCCCGGGCTCGATCAGAACGCCGCGCTGGCGCAGCCTGAAGGCGAGCGCATCGATATCGGTGCCCGCAGGTGCGCGTAGCCAGGCGCTCGATGCGCCGAAACGGGGAGCGTGGGTGTCGAGCCCGTGGGCTGCGAGCGCACCCGCCATCGCCTCCCGACGCCGGGCATAGGCCGCACTCAGGCGCGTGACCTGCGCGTCATAGTGCCCGAGGCTGAGGAAATAGGCGGCGGTCCGTTGCAGATGGCCCGGCGGATGGCGGAGGACGAGGGCCCGCAGCGCCCGCGCCTCCTCGATGAAGGCCGCGTCGCCCACCAGATAGCCGAGCCGGAGCCCCGGAAAGAGCGACTTCGAGAAGCTGCCCGCATAGACCACCGCGCCCGTCTCATCGAGCGACTTGAGCGCGGGCGAGGGTGCGCGCGTCGGCGAGAGCTCGAACTCGTAGTCGTCCTCGACGATGATGAAGCCCTGCTCGGTCGCCCGTTCCAGCAACGCGCGCCGTCGCGCCACGGGCATCGTCGCGTTGGTCGGGCACTGATGCGAGGCCGTGACGAAGAGCACATCCGTTCCCCGCGGCAGGCGCTCGGGCGGCAGGCCATCGTCATCGACGTCCACGAAGACGCTGTGACAGCGCATCTGCTCGAGGATTGTGCGAAGGCCCGGATAGCAGGGGTTCTCCATCACCGCCATGCGCCGCTGGTTGAGCAACACCTCCGCCGCGAGCCAGAGCGCGTTCTGCCCTCCCAGCGTCAGCAGGATCTCCTGCGGGCGCGCCCAGATACCGCGGCGGGGCAGGATGTGGCGGAGGATGTATTCGACCAGCCGCGCATCGTCACGCTCGTAGGCGTCGGAGGTCAGCACTTCGAGGTCCCGCTGGCCGAGTGCCTGGAGCGCGCAGGCCCGCCAGTTCTGATAGTCGAAGAGCTCGGGGTCGGGTTGGCCGTAGATGAAGGGGTAGGGGTAGCGCTGCCAGTCCGCGGGCCGTACGGGCGCCGTGCTCTGCGAGAACCGTCGCCCGAGTGCACGCTGCCAGTCGACGCGGGGCTCCCCGCCGTCCCGGCCCGCCCGTTCCGCCGGCCGCTCGAAGCTGGGCGGTCGCGGCGCGGCCTCGGAGATGAAATAGCCCGAGCGGCCGCGTGCCATAAGGTAATCCGTTGCCACCAGCTCGGTGTAGGCCAGCGTCACCGTGATCCGGCTGATGCCGAGATGGCGCGCCAGCGCGCGGGAGGAGGGCAGCCGCTCCCCCGGCCGGAACCGGCCCGAAAGCACGCCATCGACCACGATCTGGCGGAGCTGCTGCTGCAGCGTCCCCTGATAACCAGGGTCGAGGATGAAGCTCTCGGCGACGATGGCCATGACGGCGATGCTCGGGATGGTGCGGGGCGCCCTGACGCTCAGGGGCGCCGCCGCCTCATGGTCACGCGAAGACGCGGCCGAGGGCTTCGTCCACCGCGCTCGTCATCCAGTCGATCTCGTCTGCCGAGGCGATGAGCGGTGGGCTGAAGCAGAGCGTGTTGTTGAAGCCGGGCAGCGAGCGGTTGGTCATGCCGATCACCACGCCCTGCTTCATGCAGTCGTCGACCACGGCCTTGACCATCTTTTCGTCGGCCGGCTCCTTGGTCGCGCGGTCGGCGACCAGCTCCGCCCCGCAGAATAGGCCCGCGCCGCGCACATCGCCGACGACCGCGTGCTTCTCCATCAGGCCGTGGAGATTGGCCATCAGGCGCGCACCCATCGCCTTGGTGTTGCCGAGAAGGTCCTCCTCCTCGATGATCGCAACGTTCTCGAGCGCCGCCGCCGGGCCCGCCGTGCAGCCGCCGAAGGTCGAGATGTCACGGAAGTACCCCATCGGGTCCGAGGCATCGTCCTTGAACATGTCGAAGACGGCCTCGGTCGTAACCGTCAGCGCGATCGCCGCGTAACCGGACGCGACGCCCTTGGCCATGGTCACGATGTCGGGCTTCACGCCGTAGTTCTGGTAGCCGAACCACTCGCCCGTGCGCCCGATGCCGCAGACCACCTCGTCGATATGGATGAGGATGTCGTACTTCCTGCAGATCTCCTGCACCCTGTCCCAGTAGCCCCCGGGCGCGGGTATCACGCCGCCGCCGGCGGTGATCGGCTCGAGGCAGATGGCGCCGACCGTGTCCGGCCCCTCACGTAGGATCACCGCCTCGATCGCATCGGCCGCCGCCTCGCCATAGCTGGCCGCGCCGGGATACTGGTTGCGGTACTCTAAGCAGTGCGGCACCTCGACGAAGCCGGGGGTGAAGGGGCCGTACTGCATCGCGCGCTGGGGCTGTCCGCAGGCGGAAAGCGTGGTGATCGTCGTGCCGTGATAGTCGCGCTCACGGAACAGGATCTTGTGCTTCGCGCCGCCATAGCGCTTGTGCGCGATCTGGCGGACCATCTTGAAGCCCTTCTCGTTCGCCTCCGAGCCCGAGTTTGAATAGTAGACGCGGCTCATTCCCGGCATCTTGGAAATCAGCCTTTCGGCAAAGAGCGCGTGCGGCACCGAACCGAGGGCGTTGGCGAAGAAGTTCATCTTCACCAGCTGGTCGCGCACCGCATCGGCGATCCGCTCGCGCCCGTAGCCCACGTTGACCGTCCACACGCCGCCGGAGACGCCGTCCAGATGCTCCTTGCCGTGCTGATCCCAGACGCGGGTGCCCTTGCCCTCCACGATGATGCGCGGATCGGCGGTCTCGAGCGCCTTGTGCTGGAAGAGCTGGTGCCAGACATGGGCCTTATCTGCCTCCACGACATGGCTGAGGTCGTTCTGCGTCAGCGTCAGGTTCATCGCGTCTCTCCCGTGGCGTGGCCATCGCGGCGGCGGGGGGTTGGAGCGCCCGCTCGGCCGACTGCGGCGCAAGCGTGGCACACAGCACGAAGCACGCGTGCTTCATAGGGCCAGCGCCGACCCCTCAATATGACCAGACGCGCCCGCCCCTTGGCAAGCGTCCGCTTGCCGCGCCCTTAGTTCTTGACGAAGAGCTTCCGGGGCACGGCGGCGAGGCATTCCGCCCCCGCCTCCGTCACTGCGAAGCTTTCGGTGAGCTCGAAGCCCCAGTCGCCCTGCCAGAGCCCGGTCATGAAGTGAAACGTCATGCCGGGTTCCAGCACCGTGGTGTCGCCCGGGCGGAGCGACATGGTCCGCTCGCCCCAATCGGGCGGGTAGGACAGGCCGATGGGATAGCCGGTGCGGCTGTCCTTGGTGATCCCATAGCGGGCGAGCACGCCGAAGAAGGCACCCGCCACATCTTCGCAGCGGTTGCCTGCCCGCGCCTTCTCACGCCCCGCTTCCAGCCCTTCCAGCACCGCCTTCTCGGCCTCCAGAAATTCCGAAGTGGGCGTGCCGAGGAAGAGCGTGCGCGCCAGCGGGCAGTGATAGCGCCGGTGCACGCCCGCCACCTCGAAGCAGGTGCCCTCCCCCGCGGCGCAGCGGCCGGTCGTCCCAGGTCAGATGCGGCGCTGCGGCGTCCGAGCCGGAGGGCAGGAGCGGCACGATCGCCGGGTAGTCCCCTCCTGCGCCGATGCGGTCATCGAACCGGAGCGAGGCATCGTAGATCTCGGCCACCAGATCGCATTTCCTGAGCCCGGGCTCAGCCCGCTCCACGATCCGCGCCATGATCCGCTCGGTGAAGCGGGCGGCGGTGCGCATGTAGTCGAGCTCCCGCGCGCTCTTCACCGCACGCTGCCAATTCACCAGAGCCGTCGCGTCGGCGAACCGCGCCTCGGGCAGTCTGTCGACAAGGCTTTGATAGGCTTTGGCCGTGAACCAGTAGTTGTCCATCTCCGCGCCGATCCGCGCCCGCGCATGCCCGCTTTCGGCGAGGTGCGCGGCCAGGTACTCCATCGGATGCGCCGCCGGGTTCTGCACGTAATGGTCGGGGTAGCCGAGCACGCGGTCATCCGGCATCCACACCGTCCGGTACGCGCCCTCGGTGTCCTGCATCCGCCCGTACCACAGCGGCGGGTCGGATAGGTCAAGCACGACGCACTGATGCACGTAGAAGGACCAGCCGTCATAGCCCGTGAGCCAGGCCATATTGGAGGGATCCGAGACGATCAGGAGCTCGATCCCTGCCGCCTCCATCGCCGCCCGCGTCTTAGCAAGGCGCACGTCGTACTCGGCTCGGCTGAAGTCGGGGTTCTGGGCGGGCATCGCATGCGTCCCTTGGCTGGGTTGGTCGCTGCCCACTCTGTTAGCCTCGTGGGCGGTGCCGCAAGCCCGACCCGCTCAGCGGGGAAAGAGGGCGCGTGCCAGTGCCCCAGGCGCGCCTATCACCCGCGCGGCCAGCGCCATGGCGCGCGCCACCGCGTCCGTTAACGGCGCGCCGGTGGCGAGGGCGGCAAGGAGGCCTGCATCGAAGCTGTCCCCGGCGGCGGTGCTGTCCACGATGTCGAGCACTGGCACGGGCTTGAAAACCTGCGCACCACTCTCGGCCGAATGGACCGCGATCGGCCCGGGCCCGTTCTTCACCGCAACCAGCCGTGCGCCGAGTGCCGCGTAGCGGGCCGCCGTATCCGCCGGCTTAGCATCCCCGAACAGCCCCTGCTCCTCGTCGAAGGAGGGGAGCACGATGCTGGCGACCGAGGCGCCGAGGGCCAGGCCGGCCCGCATCTCCGCCGCATCCTGCCAGAGCCGCGGCCTGAGATTGGTGTCGAAGGCCACCTCTGCGCCCGCCGCCCGAGCCCGACCCAGCGCCGCGCAGAGCGTCTGCCGCGCGGGCGGGGACAGGATCGCCAGCGTGATGCCCGAGAAGAACAGAATGTCCCGCTCGGCGAAGATCGCCTCAAGCCAGGCCGGATCGTCCGCCAGCGACCGCGCTGCTGCCGCGCTGCGCCAATAGGCGAAGCTGCGCTCCCCCCGGTCGAGCCGGATCATGTAGAGCCCCACGGTGCGCCCGGGCAGGTGGCGGATCGTAGCCGTCGCGACCCCCTCCTGCTCCATGAAGTCCAGCATCGCGGCAGAGAGGGCGTCGTCCCCCACGGCGCTCGCATACCCTACCTCCCAGTCCTCGGGCAGCAGGCGGCGAGCATACCAGGCAGTGTTGAAGGTATCCCCGGCGAACCCCATGCGAAAGAGCCCGCCCTCCGCCTCCGCGCCCGGTTGCTCGGCGGGGGCCATCTCCACCATGCACTCGCCGATGGCGAGGAAGCGCTTCATGAGGCGCCGAAATCGAGTTGCACCTTCATCGCCTGCGACCGGTCCGCGGCCGTATCGAACGCCTCGCCGAAGGCGCCCAGCGGGAAGGTATGGGTGAGGAGCGGACCGACATCGATCAGGCCCCGCTGCATGAGCGCGACGGCCGTGGCGAACTCGGCGTGAAAGCGGAAAGAGCCGCGCAGATCGAGCTCCTTCGCGGTGATGCGCATCATCGGCAGTGTCATGTCGCCCGAAAGGCCGAGCTGCACGATCACGCCCCGCGGGCGCAGCGCCTCAATGCCTGCCGCCAGCGCCGCTGGCGCTCCGGAGCACTCCAGCAATACGTCGAAGCTGCCCTTGCCATCGCTGTCCGCGTCCAGCGCATCCGGCTCGGAAACGGTGTTGTGCGCCCGTTCCGCTCCTGCCGCGCGGGCGAAGGGCAGGACCGCGTCGGCGATATCGGTCGCCACGATCTCCCCCGCGCCGGCCCTGCGCGCAGCGAGGATGGAGAGAACCCCGATCGGTCCGCATCCCGTGACCAGAACGCGCTTTCCAAGCATGACCCCGGCCCGGCCGACAGCGTGGAGGCAGACCGCCAGCGGCTCCGCCATCGCCGCCTCCGCCGCGCTCAGCCCCTCGGCCCTCACGCACTGCACCGCGTCCGCCACCAGCACCTCGCGAAACGCGCCCTGGATATGCGGAAAGGGCATCGCGGACCCGTAGAACGCCATGTTCTCGCAATGGTTCGGATGACCGTCGAGGCAATAGCGGCACGCCCCGCACGGCCGAGAGGGCGAGACGGCAACGAGATCGCCCACGGCAATCCCCGTCACGTCGTCGCCCAGCGCCTCCACATGGCCCGAAACCTCGTGGCCAAGGATCATCGGCTCGCGGAGCCTGACCGCGCCAAAGCCGCCATGGAGATAGTAGTGCAGGTCCGAGCCGCAGATGCCGCCCCGCGCCATGCGGATACGCACCTCGCCCGGCCCCGGCGCACCGGCAGCACAGTCCCCGAGCCGCAGGGCCCTGGCCGCGTCCGCATAGAGCGCCCTCATCGGCAGTCCTCCCCGGGTGATGGCGCTCTCGGGCCGTCTGGCAGCCTGGTTGCATCGCCTGCCAGATGGTATACCGTTTCACGGTGCGGCAGCAAGGTACGCGCCCCGAGAGAGGGCGGCGGCCCGCG
>JBCCDG010000131.1:0-12027 GCA_039030915.1 Pseudomonadota bacterium
CCATTTCTCAGGGAAATCAGAGCGGGTCATTGTGTCTTACTAGGTGAGGTCTTGCAATCGTCGTCTGAGTTTTTTTAAGGCTTGGCGAGAGCGCGTCTTCACAGTACCCAGAGGGATCTCTAACTGCTCGAGGCGCAGGATGTAGACGCCGTCGAGCCCTTCCGCGTCCCGCTTCTCCAGAAGGTCGTAATAGACCTTGCCCGAGCAGAGGACGACGCGCTCGATCTCCGCATCCGACCGCAGCGTTGTGTCGGACGTTCCCATCTCCGCGTCGTCCCACAGCACGCGATGGAAGGACGACCCCTCGCTGAACTCCGAGAGCGTCGAGACGCAGCGCTTGTGCCGCAGCAAGCTCTTCGGCGTCATCATGATGAGCGGCTTGCGGAACGAGCGATGGAGCTGGCGGCGCAGGATGTGGAAGTAGTTGGCCGGCGTCGTGCAATTGGCGACGATCCAGTTGTCTTCGGCCGAGAGCTGCAGGAACCGCTCGAGGCGCGCGGAGGAGTGCTCCGGCCCCTGCCCCTCATAGCCGTGCGGCAGCAGCATCACGAGGCCCGACATGCGCAGCCACTTCCGCTCGCCCGAGCTGATGAACTGGTCGATCATGATCGGGGCGCCGTTCACGAAGTCGCCGAACTGCGCCTCCCAGAGCGTCAGCGCCTTGGGCTCGGAGAGCGAATAGCCGTATTCGAAGCCGAGGACGGCATATTCCGAGAGCATCGAGTCGATGACCTCGAGGCTCGCCTGCCCCTCCTCGATATGGTTGAGCGGGAAGTAGCGCTCCTCCGTCTCCTGATCGGTGATGCCGCAATGGCGTTGGCTGAAGGTGCCGCGCACCGAGTCCTGGCCGGACATGCGGACCTTGTAGCCCTCGGTCATCAGCGTGCCGAAGGCCAGCGCCTCGGCGGTGGCCCAGTCGATACCCTCGCCCGTCTCGATCATCTCGCGCTTGGCTTCCAGGAGGCGGGTGATCGTGCGGTGCGGCTTGAAGCCCTCGGGCAACCGCGTCATCGCCTCGCCTACGCGGCGCAGCACCGGCTCCTGCACAGCCGTCTGCCCGCGCTGATAGGCGCCCTCGCCGGGGCCGAAGCCCTGCCAGCGCCCGTCGAGCCAGTCCGCCTTGTTGGGCTTGTAGGTCTTGCCGGTCTCGAACTCTTCGTTGAGGAAGCTCTGAAAGCCCGCCTTCAGCTCCTCCACCTCGCCCTCGGCGATCAGTCCGTCGCGCACCAGCCGCTCGGTATAGATCTGCAGCGTCGTCTTCTGCTGCTTGATCAGCTTGTACATCTTGGGCTGGGTGAACATCGGCTCGTCACCCTCGTTGTGACCGAACCGGCGGTAACAGAAGATGTCGATCACGACGTCGCGGCCGAACTTCTGGCGAAACTCGGTGGCAACCTTGGCCGCGTGCACCACCGCCTCCGGATCGTCCCCGTTCACGTGGAAGATCGGACAGTCGACCATCTTGGCGATGTCAGTGGGATAGGGGCTCGAACGGCTGTGATGGGGGGCCGTGGTGAAGCCGATCTGGTTGTTCACCACGATATGGATCGTGCCACCGGTCTTGTGCCCCTTGAGGCCCGAAAGCCCGAAGCACTCCGCCACCACGCCCTGGCCGGCGAAGGCCGCATCGCCGTGCAGCAGCACAGGGATCACCGTGTGCCGCCCGTCGCCGATCTGATCCTGCTTCGCCCGCGCCTTGCCGATGACCACGGGGTTGACCGCCTCGAGGTGGCTGGGATTGGCCGTGAGCGAAAGGTGCACGGTGTTGCCGTCGAACTCGCGATCCGAGGACGCGCCGAGGTGGTACTTGACGTCACCCGAGCCTTCGACGTCCTCAGGCTTGAAGCTGCCGCCCTGGAATTCGTTGAAGATGGCGCGATAGGGCTTTGCCATCACGGCCGCGAGCACGTTGAGCCGGCCGCGATGGGGCATGCCGATCACGATATCCTTCGCGCCGAGCGCGCCGCCGCGCTTGATGATCTGCTCCATCGCGGGGATGAGGGACTCGCCCCCGTCGAGGCCGAAGCGCTTGGTGCCGGTGTACTTGACGTGAAGGAACTTCTCGAGCCCCTCCGCCTCCACCAGCTTGTTGAGGATCGCCCGGCGCCCCTGCTTGGTGAAGGCGATCTCCTTGCCGTAACCCTCGATGCGCTGCTGGAGCCACGCCTTCGGCTCGGGATCCTGCAGATGCATGAACTGGAGCGCGAAGGTGCCCTGATAGGTCCGCTTCAGCAGGGACTCGATCTCGCGCATCGTCGCGGTCTCGAGACCCAGCACCTTGTCGATGAAGATCGGCCGATCGAGGTCCTTCTCCTCAAAGCCGAAGAAGGCCGGATCAAACTCTGGATGCCCCTTGCGCCCGACGAGCCCAAGCGGGTCGAGATCGGCACCGAGGTGCCCGCGGCTGCGGAAGCTGCGGATGTACATGATCGCGCGGATCGAATCGAGGACGGCCCGGCGCAGCGTCTCCTCGTCGAGCGGCTTGCCCTCGGCCTTCGCCTTGCCCGCGATCTTCTTGGCCACGCCCTTGGCGTCGGGAACCGTGTCCCACTGTCCGTCGAGTGCCGCGACCAGCTCGCCATTCGCCTGCGGCGGCCAGTCCGAGCGGGCCCAGGGCGCACCGGCCGCCTCGCTGCGCACCGCTTCCGGGTCCTCGCGCAGGCTTTCGAAATAGTCGGCCCAGCTTGCATCGACCGATGAGGCGTCCTTCACCCAGGCGGCGTGCAGCTGCTCCACGTAAACCTGGTTCGTGCCCTGCAGGAAGCTTGTCGCGTGCAGGGTTTCGTTCTCGCTCGCGTCCTTGGCCATGCAAACCTCGCTCGGGCAGTCGCCGCAGGGCGCGGGAGCCCGCAGCAGGTGTCGTCATGGGGGCGGCCCGCGTCTCGTCTGGCGGTATCCGCTCCCGTGGGAATCACATACGCCCTCCCGATGCGGGTGAACACCCGTATCGTCGCAAAACCGTCAGTTCGCCCGCGGCTGATCGCCATTACGTGATGGCGGTGCGGCTTTGCCTCCGCGCGTCTTCGGCCGGTCACTGTGAAGATCATCACAACACCCGCGACCCGGCCTGTGCACAAAGGGTGTGCCCGATGTCCCGTCGGTTCTGGTGGGGAGTGTCTCTAGGCCGCGTGCTTGGCCTTGCGGGACGTCGGGCGCCGCAGGGCGGGTCATTCGTACCGACCGGCACCGATCAGCGCCTCGCCGGCCCGCCATCGCAGGCCCGGTCTTCGACCCCTCCCAGAAACGCCGCCAGGATGCCTGCGATCGCGTTCGCGCCGGCAGCGCTCGGATGAATCATGTCCGCATACGCCCACGGCCCGAGACCGCGCTCGCCGAGCACGAGGAACGGCACGCCCTCCTCGGCCGCGAAGCGCTCGAACGCCACGCGCCCCGGCGGCGCGTCGGCCCCCGCCTCGCCCAGCGTGCCGTGATAGGCGAGGATCGCGCGCGCACCCGCCGCCCGCGCTGTCGAGACCATCTCCCCCAGCGCCGCGATGCTGTCGGCCGGGAGGACACCCGGCGCCGGCGGCGCCACCGGACCCGGCGCCCAGGGCAGGAGGCGGAACCCGAAGCGTCGGCGTGCCAGCACGGCCGCCGCGTCGATGATCGCAAGGCCCGGGGTCGCGATGGCATAGGGGATATCGCCGATCTGCCAGCTCGGCAGATCCCCGATATCGTGGGCCGAGACGACGATCACGACCTCGCCCGCGCCGAAGAGCCCGCTCCCGCGCAGGGCGGCCGCCTGGTTCACCGGCCCCCAGCTCGACACCGCGAGCGGCAGGACGCGGAGGCTGCACCCCTCGCCCGTCGGCGCCAGACGCGCCTCCAGCCGCGCGGCGATGGTCTCGGACTGGTCGAGCCTGTGGGTGCCGTAGACCACGCTGTCGCCGATCAGCAGGATCCGCCGCTCTCCCACCGCCGGTAGATCCGCGAACTCCCCGGTGCGCATGCCGCGGTTGTTGATCGCGATCAGATTGCCGAAGCGGCGATGCTCCGCCGCCGGCACAAGCTCGTACTCGACTTGCGCGGCGGGACGCGCAAGCGGCGGATCGCCAAGCCCCCAGATAACGCGCAGCGCGATCTCCGCGGCAATGATCGCCAGAAGGCCCAGCACGACCAACGCGGCCAGTACCCGGCGCATGCCCATCGCGCTCATTCCTTGTGCTCCAGCCGACGTCGGAGCCGCGCGCATGGCCGCTCCACCAACTCGAAGATCGCCGCCGCGATCGCGATGGAAATCACCGCGCCCATGAGGACGTAGAGCAGATGCGACTCTCGCCCCCAGCCATTGAACTGCAGGCTGAGCAGCACGACGAAATGCACGAGGTAGAGCGTGTAAGAATAACGCCCCAGAAGCCGCATCGCCGCATTGTTGAGAAGCAGGAACGGGAACTCCCGCGGCCGCGCGACCGCGTAGTGGAAAACCGGGATCAGCCCGAGCCCCTGGAAGGTGAAGCGCAGCGTGGCGCGAAACTCCTCGTCGCGGACGAGGAAGCTCGCGAGGAGCAGCGCCCCCGCGACCCCGAGCACGGCCCAGCGCCACATCCCCTCCGGCAGCACCCGCCACCGCCCCCGTGCCTCCATCAGCGCCAGCACCGAGCCGTAGACGATGCTGTCGATGCGCGTGTCCGTCGCGTAGTAGATCTCGATGAGCGGCGTGCCGAAGACGAAGTAGCGCAGTGCCCGCCAGCCCAGGATCAAAAAGCAGAACCCGAGCGCCACCGCGACCCCGTGCCGGCTCCGCCTGAGGAACGCCACGCAGAACGGAAAGACGAAGTAATAGTGCTCCTCGACCGAGAGCGACCACAGGATGAAGAGCCCGTGGATCGTCTCCCCATCCCCGTAGAGCAGCATGTAATTGTAGAAGAAGAGAAGCTGGCTCGCGACCACCGCGGGCGTGGTGTCCCCGTTCACCACGTTCAGCTCGCGCAGGATCAGGCTGCCCGCGATCACCACCGTCAGCGGCGGCAGGATGCGGAGCGCGCGACGGAGATAGAAGCCGCGGAAGTCGACCCGGCCGAAGCGGTCGATCTCCCGGCACAGCAGCGTCGTGATCAGATAACCCGAGAGGAAGAAGAAGACCGTGACGCCGAAGCCGCCGGGAATGAAGCGCGAAACCCCGGCATGCGCGAGAAAGACGATGATGATCGAGATGGCGCGCAGCCCGTCGAGCGAGGGGATGTAGCCCTGCTGCCCTTGTGGCCGGCTCGCGGCGGCTGCGTCCGTCATCGCCGCTCCGGAAAGTTGCGCCCAGCCCCGGTGCCTACCGCGTGCAGGTTAGGATTTCCCCATCGCCTTCAGCAGCGCCTCGCCAAGGCCCGCGGGGCTGTCGGCCACTACGATGCCGTTCTCCTGCATCGCCGCGATCTTGTCGTCAGCGCCGCCCTTGCCGCCGGCGATAATGGCGCCCGCATGGCCCATGCGCCGGCCCGGAGGGGCTGTGCGGCCCGCGATGAAGCCCGCAACGGGCTTGCCCCGCCCCGCCTTCGCCTCCTGACCGATGAAGTCGGCCGCCAGCTCCTCCGCCGAGCCGCCGATCTCGCCGATCATGATGATCGCCTCGGTCTCCGGATCCTCGAGCAGAAGCGCCAGCGCGTCGATATGCTCCATGCCCTTGATCGGGTCGCCGCCGATGCCGATGCAGGTGCTCTGCCCCAGGCCCGCGGCGGTCGTCTGCGCCACCGCCTCGTAGGTCAGGGTGCCCGAGCGGCTGACGATGCCGATCGAGCCACGCTTGTGGATATGTCCCGGCATGATCCCGATCTTGCAGGCATCGGGCGTGATGATCCCGGGGCAGTTGGGCCCGATGAGGCGCGAGGCCGAGCCCTCGAGCGCACGCTTCACCTTCATCATGTCCATCACCGGAATGCCCTCGGTGATGCAGACGATCAGCGGCACCTCCGCGTCGATGGCCTCGAGGATCGCGTCGCCGGCAAAGGGGGGCGGCACATAGATGACGGAGGCGTTGGCGCCCGTCCGCTCTACCGCCTCGCCGACCGTATCGAAGACCGGCAGGCCGATATGCTCGCCTCCGCCTTTGCCCGGCGTCACGCCACCCACCATCTGCGTGCCGTAGGCGATCGCCTGCTCGCTGTGGAAGGTTCCCTGCGCACCCGTCAGGCCCTGGCAGATCACCTTGGTGTTTTCGTCGACGAGCACGGCCATCCGGCGTCTCCTTCTCTCGGGGATGAGCTGGGCCGCTCCTGGGCGGCGCTGGCTTTGCCGCGGACGCGGCTGAGGATCGGGCGGGCGGCCCCGGAGGACCTTGTCTTGCGCCGGGTCTAGCGCGCCCCGGCCGCACCCGCGGCGCGCAGCATCACGAGCCCGGTACAGCCGATCACGCCGCCGATCAGCGACACGACAATCGCATAGAGCCCGAGGATCGCGAGCGCAAGGTAGCCGAGCTCGCGCGGCGCGCCGAGCCCCAGGGCGAGGCAGCCGATGACGCAGAGCGTGACGATCCCGCCCGAGATCACCGCACCCGAGATCGCGAAGGCCGCCAGCGGCCCGCGCCCCGAGACGATGCCGAACAGCACGGTGAGCAGCGCGACGATCAGCATCGCCGCACAGGTCAGCCCCCAAGCGTCGCCGAGATCTCCGAGAAGCGCGATCGTATCGCTTAGCTGCGCCATGCCTACCCGCGCTCCCGCCTACCCGTCACCCGTACGTGCCCCCGCCGCCGCCAAGGGCCGCAGCAGCGCATGGATATTGTCATCGAGCATCAGGTTCCAGCGGTTGATCAGCCCGAGCCCGAAGCCCTCCTCCGCCGCCATGCGCCGGAGCGAGGACAGCGTGAAGTAATTCACGTGGTCGGGATGGCGGAACCCGCACCAGTGCCGCCCCATCACGACCCGGTTGAGCGAGCCGTAGTTGGGCACCTTGACGTAGACCGCTCCCGACGGCTTGAGGACGCGCGCCGCCCCGGCAAGCGCACGCCGGGGATCTGTCTCGTGCTCGAGATAGCTGCGCAGGAGAATACCGTCGAAATGGTCCGCCGGGAAGCGCTCAATCGCCTCGGCGCCCAGCCCACGGATGCAGGCCCCGCCGTGCCGGCGCATCTCCCGGTCCGCGGTCTCGGCCAGCGCCTTCGAGACCTCGATGCCGAAGGGCGTGAAGGGCGCCCGGACGCGCCCGCCATCCCCGCACCCCACATCGAGCACATTGCCGCCCGGTCCGCCGTCGGGCCGCCGGAACCAGCGGAGATAGTTCTCCATCTCCTCGCGGCGGAAGAGCGTGTTGCGAAAGCGCGTGGCGTAGTCGAGGCGGTAGACGAGCGGCGCCGCCGCCAGCCGGGTCTCGACGATGGCGGCCGAGCTCTCCTCCCAGGCGAAGGCCTCCGCTTCCAGCGCCTCGGCGGCGGGCGGGTTCGCGAGGTAGACGAACGCGCAGGCACCGCAGCGCACCACGTCCCAGTCCTCGGGCGCATAGCGCTCGATCCGCGCAGGCACATCGCCCGAGCAGAGCGGGCAGGGGCGCCGGGGGTCGGGGCGATCCGTCATGGAGCTCGCGCGCGGCGGGCGTTGGCTGGCGGGTGGGCGGAGCAAGGCGCGGGGCGGCACGCCCCGCGACGCGCGAACGGGCGCCCGTCAGCCCGCCCGCTCAGCCCTTCACGGCCTTCACGATCTTCTCGGCGGCATCTGCCAGGTTGTCGGCGGCGATCACGTCGAGGCCCGAGTTGTTGATGATCTCCTTCCCGAGCTCCACATTCGTGCCCTCGAGACGGACCACCAGCGGTACCTTCAGCCCGACCTCCTTCACCGCAGCGATGGTGCCCTCCGCGATCACGTCGCACCGCATGATGCCGCCGAAGATGTTGACCAGGATCCCCTTTACCTGCGGGTCCGAGGTGATGATCTTGAAGGCCTCCGTCACCTTCTCCTTCGTCGCGCCGCCGCCCACGTCGAGGAAGTTCGCCGGCTCCGAGCCGTAGAGCTTGATGATGTCCATCGTCGCCATGGCGAGGCCCGCGCCGTTCACCATGCAGCCAATCTCGCCGTCGAGCGCGATGTAGTTGAGATCGAACTTCGACGCCTCCAGCTCCTTGGGATCCTCTTCCGTCTCGTCGCGCAGCCCCATCACGTCCTTCTGGCGGTAGAGCGCGTTCGAATCGAAGTTCATCTTGGCGTCGAGGCAGACCAGCCGGCCCTCCTCCGTCAGGATCAGCGGGTTGATCTCGAGAAGCGAGGCGTCCTTCTCCACGAACATCCTGTAGAGCGTCGCCGTCAGCTTGATCGCATCCTTCGCCGCCTGGCCCTCGAGGCCCAGCGCCTTGGCGATCTTGCGGCCATGGAACGGCATCACGCCCGTCGCCGGATCGACCGAGAAGGTCAGGATCTTCTCGGGCGTCGACGCCGCCACTTCCTCGATATCCATGCCGCCTTCCGTCGAGGCGATGAAGGAGATGCGCGAGGTCTCCCGGTCGACCAGCAGCGACAGGTAGAACTCCTTCGAGATCGCCGCCCCCTCCTCGAGATAGACGCGGTTCACCTGCTTGCCGGCGGCGCCCGACTGATGCGTGACCAGCGTGTTGCCCATCATCTGCTCGACGAAGGCCACCGCATCGTCCTCGGAGGTGGCGATCCGCACGCCGCCCTTGTCGCCGGCAGCGCTCTCCTTGAACTTGCCCTTGCCGCGCCCACCGGCGTGGATCTGCGCCTTGACCACCCAGACAGGCCCGCCCAACGTCTCCACGGCCTTCCGCGCATCCGCCTTGTCCGTGATCGCGATACCCCGGGAGACGGGAGCGCCAAAATCCTTGAGGATCTGCTTGGCCTGGTACTCGTGGATGTTCATGGGGTCCCTCCGTCTCTGCGGGGCGGCCCCGGGGTGGCGGGGCATGGGGATGCAGCGCGGCTGCAGGCTCGGGGCGCAGCGTCGCTGCGGGATCTGGATGCAGCGAGGCTGCGGGCGGGCCGCAGGGCGGACCCTGCGCCCCCTCCCCTAGCGCGGGGCGGCGGGGGCAGCAACAGGGCTTGGCCTGCCGATGCGCCGCGCATGACCGGAAAATCGGCCCCTCACCCGTCGAGCCAGGGCTCGATCAGGGGGCGAAGCGCCACCCGGGCCTTCAGCCGCGCGGCGAGCAGGTACATCCCCGCAAGCTTGCGCTGGAGATAGAGGATGTCCATCGGCGGCACATGGGTGAAGGACCGGTCGAGCGCCAGCGCCGTGCCGGCCTCGCGCATCCGGTCCGGCAGCGCATCGCCCGCGAAATCGAAGACACCCGCCGCCCGGAACGGCGAGGCACCGATCGCGATCATGTCGACGACCGCCTGCGCGTGGTGTGCGGCCGTATCCGGCCCGATGAAGCCTGCCGCGACGCTCGCGTCCCGCATCCCGGTCCGATCGTCCGCCATCGCAGCCTTCATCAGCTGACGAAGCGCCACGCAGAGGGGCGCCGGCACCGTCCGCGCCGCCCCGAAATCGAGCAGCACGATCGCACCGCTCTCCCGGTCATAACGGTAATTGGCGAAGTTCGGGTCCGTCTGCACGAGGCCAAGGCCGAAGATCTCGCGGAAACAGAGCTCGAGGAGCCGCGCCGACACGCCGTCGCGCAGCGCCTGCGCCTCGCCGGCCAGCGCCTCCACCGCCACGCCCGGCTCGTAGCTCATGGCCAGCACGTCCCGCGTGCTGAGCGGCGCATGGAGCGCCGGCACCCGGAAGTCCTCGACCCCCGCCAGCAGCGCGCCGAAGCGCTGAAGCTGCGTCGCCTCCTGACCGTAGTCCGCCTCCTCATGGAGCTGCCGCTTCGCCTCCGCAAGAAATGGCGCGGGGTCCACGCCCTCGGGCATCAGGCCCGAGAGCCGCAGGAGCGCGCCCACATTGTCCACGTCGCTGTCGATGCTCGCGCGCACGCCCGGATACTGCACCTTGACCGCCAACGCCTCGCCCTCGCGCGTCACCGCACGATGCACCTGCCCGATGGACGCGGCTGCGACCGGCGTGCCGCCGAAGCTGCGAAAGCGCCGGATCCAGCCCACGCCCCAGGCAGCCGTCAGCACGGCCTTGAGCTGCTTCGGCGGCATCGGCGCGGCATCGGCCCGCAGCCGCGCCATCACTTCCGCAAGCTCCGGGGGCAGCATGTCGCCCGCATCCATGCTGAGAAGCTGGCCCAGCTTCATGGCCGCCCCCCGCATCCGAGCAAGCTCGTCGGTCAGCCGCCCAACATTGCCGGGCGTGAGCATCAGATCCCGCAGCGAGGGCCGCCGGCCGCGCACGGCCTGCCCGATCCCCCGCGCCGCCATATCCGCCGCAATGCCGGTGACGGCACCGCCGAGCGAGGCGACGCGCGCCAGCCGACCGCTCGGCACGGCTAGCCCGCGCCGACCGCTCTCCTCGATGCTCATACGACCCTCCCTGCCATCCGCGACGCTCCGCAAGATGGCGCGCGGCACCGCGGCGCACAGCCTGCCGCGTCAACGGCGCCGAGTGGCCGCGGGAAGAACCCGTTGGCGGGCGAAGGGCTGGTGGGCGGGCGGAGCCGGGCCGCAGGCCCGCGAACGGGCGCCCGCCAGACCCGCCCGCACCGGCTTCCGGCGGCGCGCCGCCGCCTCAGCGCCCGCCGGAGACGTCGAGCAGCGCGCCGGAGACATAGGACGACGCGTCCGAGAGCAGCCAGCAGATCGTCTCCGCCACCTCCTCCGCCGTGCCTGCACGCCCCAGCGGCGCGGCGACCCCCAGGCGCGCCGCACGGTCAGGCGCATTGGCGGCCGCGTGGATCTCGGTCTCGATCAGCCCGGGTCGCACGGCATTCACGCGGATGCCGTCAGGCCCCAGTTCCTTGGCGAGGCCCAGCGTCATGGTGTCCGTCGCGCCCTTCGTAGCGGCATAGTCGACGAACTCGCCGGGCGCGCCCAGCCTCGCCGCGGACGAGGACACCACGACCATCGCGCCCCCCTGCCCGCCCCGCCCCCGGCCCATCCGGCGCGCGCCTTCGCGGAGCGTCAGGAGCGCGCCGGTCACGTTCACGTCCACGATGCGCGCAATCCGCGCCGGATCCATCTCGGCAAGCGGCGACACGGGCCCGATGGTGCCCGCATTGGCGACGACGCCCGTCAGGGGCCCATGCGCCGCCTCGGCGGCGTCGAAGGCGGCGGCCAGGGCCGCCGGATCCGACGCCTCGGCCCGCACCGCCAGCGCCCGGCCGCCGGCGGCACCGATCCCGGCGCAAAGCGCATCCGCCGCATCGGCGCGCGCGGCATAGGTGAAGCTCACCGCCGCGCCCCCGGCGGCAAGCTGGCGGCAGACCGCGGCACCGATGCCCCGCGATCCGCCCGTGACAAGCACATGGGCCAAGGCGCGCCTCAGCCCGCCAGGCTCTCGTCGATGCCCTTGCAGGCCTCCACAAGGCCCTGCACCGCCGCGACGGACTTCTCGAACATCGCGCCCTCGTCCTTGTCGAGCTCGATCTCGACGACCTTCTCGACGCCGTTCTCCCCGATCACCACCGGCACGCCCACATAGATGCCCTTTAGCCCATAGGCGCCCTCGACCCATGCCGCCGCCGGCAGGAGGCGCCGCTGGTCCTTGAGGTAGCTTTCGGCCATCTGGATGGCAGACGCCGCCGGCGCGTAGAAGGCGGAACCCGTCTTAAGGAGCCCCACGATCTCCGCCCCGCCGTCGCGCGTCCGCTGCACGATGGCGTCGAGCTTCTCCTGGCTGGTCCAGCCCATCTTCACGAGGTCCGGCAGCGTGATGCCCCCCACGGCGGAGTAGCGCGTCAGCGGCACCATCGTGTCGCCATGCCCACCGAGCACGAAGGCCGTCACGTCCTTGACGCTGACCTTGAACTCTTCAGCCAGGAAGTGCCGGAACCGCGCGCTGTCGAGCACGCCGGCCATCCCCACCACCTTCTCGCGCGGGAGCCCCGAGAACTCGCGGAGCGCCCAGACCATGGCGTCGAGCGGGTTGGTGATGCAGATGACGAACGCGTCGGGTGCATTGTCGCGAATGCCCTCGCCGACTGACTTCATGACCTTGAGATTGATGCCCAGCAGGTCGTCGCGGCTCATGCCAGGCTTGCGTGGTACG
>JBCCDG010000132.1:0-11925 GCA_039030915.1 Pseudomonadota bacterium
CGCCGCACACGGGGCTGCGCGACATGTTCTTGAGGGGGGCGGCCGTCGGGGGGCTGACCATGAACAATGCCGCGATCTCGGGGGGGTTGTGGGGCTGCCTGGGGGCGGTCGGCTGGGCCTCCGCCTTGGCGGCCGCCGGGCTCTGCGCCGCCATGGGGGGCAGCCCCGAGCAGGTTGAGAACGCGGCTGAAATCGCGCTGGAGCACCATCTCGGCATGACCTGCGACCCGGTCGCGGGCCTCGTTCAGGTGCCGTGCATCGAGCGCAACGGCCTGGGTGCCATCAAGGCGGTGAGCGCGGCGTCGCTGGCGCTCCGCGGCGACGGGGAGCATATCGTGAGCCTCGATGCCTGTATCGCCACGATGCGCGAGACCGGGCGCGACATGAGCGAAAAGTACAAGGAGACCTCGCTCGGCGGCCTCGCGGTCAACGTCGCGAACTGTTGAGGCTCGCTGCTCGCCTCAGCGCGCTGTCGGCTCCAGCCCCAGGGCCTCGACGATCCGTGCGCCGAAGAACGCCTCGCCCGCCGGGCTCCAATGGTCGCCGTCGTTGTAGAGGAACGCACCGTCGCGCATGAGCTCGGCCTCTGGCTCGCGCGTCACTTCTTCGAGCTGGGAGACGTAGCGCGGCCCGCCAGCCGGCGCCTCCCCGTCCCACCGCGCGATCCGCGCCTGAACCGAGGCTTCCACACGGCTGATCTGATCGATCATCTCGGGCTTCATGAGGATGGGGCCTGGCGGGCGGCGGTAGAGGCTGCCGACATCGATATGGGGCTCGTATCGCGGGCCGAGCCAGACCGTCGGCGCCAAGCGCGAGAGCGCTTCTACATAGTCCGCCGTCCGGTCGATGATCTCGCCGTTGATCTCGCCCGCCCCCTCGGAGAGGGCATAGGCCCAACGGCCGAACGGCGGGTCGCGATCGGCGATCCAGTACCAGAAGCCCGCCTGGGTATAGACGACGGTATCGAAGAGCGCCTCCCGCCCCCTGAGATAGGAAAGGAGCGGGGCCGGGTGGCAGCCGGCATAACCCTGTCCGGGGCGGCAGCCGCCCTCGGCCAGGAGCACGATCGCGCGCTCGGGCAGGGTGCGGGCGATTGCGTTGAAGACATCGCCGGCATGGCTGTCGCCCGTCAGCAGGATCACCGGACCATGTGCCTCCGCGCAGCTGACCAGTCGCTCGTGCATGGCCGCGTCGATATCGGTCGCCGTGAAGTGGCAGGGCGCCTCGACCAGCGCATGCGCGTCGCGCACCGCCTCCCAGGCGAGCCATCGCGCGCGCGCTTCCTCGCCGAGAGCGGCCACGAAGACGCGGCGGTTGAGATCGCCATAGGTCGAGGCGACGCCACCGGCCGCAGCGGGCACGAGGATCATGGCGAGCGCCGCGGCGAAGAGCTGTCGGCGGTCCAGGAACGTCCGGTCCCGGAACGGCCGTTCCACGAACCTCCAGCTCGCCCAGGCGAGCACCAGCGACAAGAGCCCCATCACCAGCATGAGCGCCCCGGCGGAGACATCCACCGCTTCGAGACGGGCAAAGACGAAGAGCGGCTGGTGCCAGAGATAGGCCGAGTAACTGATGAGCCCGATACCGACGACCGGCCGCAAGGTGAGAAACCGGCCCGCCAGCCCCCCCGGCCGGGCGCAGAGCAGGAGCAGCAGCGTGCCTGTCACCGGGATCAGCGTCCATGGCCCGGGGAAGCCGAAGCTCTTGTCCATGAACTGGAAGGTACCGGCCAGCAGGATGAGGCCGAGCAGCGAGGCGGGACCGGTCCACCGGCCGACGGGCAGACCGTGCCGATGGACGTGGAGCGCCGCGAGGCTGCCGGCCAGCATCTCCCATGCCCGCGTCGGCAGGAGATAGAAGTTGCTGCGAAGCTCGAGCGCCGAGCCGGCCGCGGAAAGCGCGAAGCTGCCTAGCGTCGCCAGGATTAGCGCCCATAGGAGCCAGTCGCCCCTGAAGCGCTTGCCGGCCCGCCAGAGAAGCCAGAGCACCGGTGGAAACACGAAATAGTACTGCTCCTCGACTGCCAGGCTCCAGGTGTGGATCAGCGGCAGCACCGTCGTCTGGGCGTTGAAATAGTCGAGGGTCTGCCAGAAGTGGATGTTGGCGAAGAAGAGCGAGGCGGCCACCGCGCTCTCGGCAAATGCGTCGAAGCGGCGGGGATCGAAGACCACCAGCGCCACCGGGAAGCAGACGAGGATGACGAGGCTGAGCGCCGGCAGAATGCGCCGTGCGCGCCGCTCGTAGAAGTGGAGGACGGAAAAGCGGTCCGCCGCCAGGTCGTCGAGGAGAATGCCGGTGATCAGGAAGCCGCTGATCACGAAGAAGACGTCGACCCCTGCAAAGCCGCCGGCCATGAAGCCGAGATCCGCGTGGAAAACGATTACAGGCAGCACGGCCAGCGCGCGCAGCCCATCGATCTCCGCTCTGTACTTCATCCGCCCGCCGATCCCCAGAAGCTCGCGTTCCTTTGCAGTCTAGCGGGGAGCGATCAAGGTGCCGTTGCGGCTGGGCGGATGCCGCGGTGCCGATGACGCGGGACGGCACAGCCTCGCCGTCCCGCTCTGGGACTATGCCGCGCGTTCAGCTCCGCGGCTCGGGCCAGCGGGCGAAGGGCCAGGGCTTGTGATCGTCCGCGCAGGTCAGGAAGCGCGAGGCCTGACGCGTCCATTCCGCAAGGCAGGCTCCGAAGTCCCTCAGATGGCGGTTCGGCTCACCGAAGATGACAAGGGCGAGGAACTGCACCACGGCGATCAGGGTGTGGAGGCTCTGCGCGAGACTGAAGGCGATGACGAAGAGCAGCATGTAGCCCCCTCGCCACCAGCGCGCGGCCCGGTTGTCGCCACCCGTATCCGTGCCGCCATTGTCGTTGTCGAGGGTCGCATTCTCCGTCGTCATCTCCGCCTCCATCTCTGTCCTTAGGGTCAGGTGTGGAGCCGAAGCGCGGCGGTCAAGATGTCGCAGCAGGCGCGATGGCGTCGATCAGGCTGCCGATGGCGGACCGCTCCAGCATGATGAGGGCCCCCTGACCCTCGAAGGTCAGCGTCACTTCGTCGGCGACGGCGCGATTTGAGGTGCCGATGGCTTCGCCCGGTGCGAGGCGAAGCCCGTCGACCGGCCATCTCAATCCGTGCGACGGCCCGCAGCGCACAGGCAATAGCGGAAAGATCGAGACCCGCCCCCCCTCGCCCGGATGGAGCCGGAGCGTCCGGCCGGGTGGGGCGAGGGCGATGACCTCCTCCTCCGCGATCAGCACCACCCGCCGGTCCGACCGCCGCAGCATGGCGTGAAAGACCGCCAGCATGTGGTCGTGGCGGCGTCCGGTGAAGCCCGCGGCGAGGTAGAGCGGGGCGGCGACGCTGTAGAGGCATTTCTCGAAATCGGTGCTCTCCTGCTCAGGGAGGTGGATCACCTCGGTACCGACGGCGGGCCAGGCCGCGGGATCGGCGAGGCTGTCGAGATCCCCGATCACGGCATCCGGCCGCAGGCCGAGCACGTTCAGCCGGTCGGCCGCCCCATCCGCCGCGATAAGGGCCGCAGGACCGCCGCGGTCCGCGGCATGGGCCGCGTCCGTCGCCGCCTCCAGCATATCGGCCGTCAGCATGCCACCGCCGGCGAGGAGGACCGGTCTGTCATAGGAGAGCCTTGTCATGCGCCTCCTTTGCCCGCGCCGCCGGCCGCGTCAACGCGGCGCTTCGAGGGGGCGTCTGGCGGCTGCCTTGACCCGAGGGGCGCGATGGGAGACCATATCCATTGGGGATGATTGGCAGTCGGGGGGCAGCCATGTCAGAGGGCGGCAAGCGCGTCGACGTGCGTCTTGGCAGTTTTGCCTGTTCAATCCGGGGGTTCGATGAGCCCGGTCCGGTTCTCGCCGCGCTGTTGGCGAGCGTGCGCGACGCGCTGGCCGCGGCGCCGCGGCCGCCCGGCGCGCCGGAGGAACTTGATCACGCGACCGCGGAGCGGCTCCTCCGCGACGCGGCGGCGGCGAGTGGGCTTGCGGCCGAGGAACTTGAGGTGGCGCACGGGCTCCTTGTGACGGCGCGGCCCGTCGAGGTCGAGTCCGAGACTGCATCCGATAGCGAAGAGGAGGCCGAGCCGGCTGCGGAGCCTGCCGCGCCGCGCCTCGATGCCGAGGCGAGCGCCGAGATAAAGCGGGCCCTGGAACAGGCTGCGCGCCTGCCGAGCGATCCGGACGAGGCCGCCGCGATGGCGCGCAGCCGTTTCGGCCGCCGTGACAGGCAGCTCGACGCCCCGGCCGGTGCGGCTGCCGCGGCGACGGTCGCCGGATCGACCGGGCTCGCCGAGGATCCTGTCGAGGAAGAATCTGTCTCCGCCGAGCCGGCTGATGCGATGGCCGAGGATGTGGGGACGATCGTCTCCGACGCGATGTCGGCGGATGATGGAGCGCCTTCGGATGACGTACACGCGTCCGCAGAAGAGATGCCCATGGCCGAGGCGAGGGTGCCGGACGCCGCCGAGGCGATCGCGCCCGAGGCAGAGGCTGCGGCGCCGGAAGCGGTCGAGCCCCAGGCGCCTTCGCCGGAGGAGGAGACTGCCGACCCAACGCCTGCCCCGCTCCCCGATGCCGAGCCGGAGGTCGTGGACACGCCGGAAGAGCAGGAGGAGCCGCTTCTCCTCAACATCTTCGACACCCCGCCGCCCCGCGAAACACGTGCCGGAGCCAGCACGACCACGGGCCGCAGCTTGTTCGGCGCGGCACCGCATGACGCTGGGGATGACCGGCCACAGGGCGGCTTCGGTGAGGTATCGCATCGCTGGACCGGTGCCGAAGGGCATCGGGACGGCGGTGGGACCGAAACATCCGACACCTTGCCGCCCGCAGTGCCTGGCGTGGCGCCGGAACCTGTACTCGAGGAGAGCGAAGAGCCTGCCGTCGCCGTCGGCGCGCCTGGCGGCTTTCGTCCCGGCGGCTTTTTCGGCCGCCGGAGCGCGGGTGGCGATGCGCCGGGCGCCGATCCTGCTCCGGTCGCGCTTCTCCGCCCCCTTGCAAAGGCTGCTGCTCCCTGGCGGCGTGGGCCTGCGGAAGCTGGTGCGGCAACGGGTGACGCAGGTCGGTCGCCGGACGGCAAGCCGAGCGCCGACGGAGCGGCCGCGGGACCTTCGAGCGTTCAGGCGCTCGCCTGGCGCATGGCGGCTCGAAGCACGCCCGAGCGTATACTCTGCGCCGCCGCGTGGCTGACCTTCGCAGGCCGGTCGCCGCGTTTCTCGCAGCGGGCCATCTTCCAGCAGCTCGATGCGATCGAGATGGAGGACGAGCGCGATCCCGAGACCCGGATCGAAGGGTTCGGTGAGCTGGTGAGCCGCGGTGCCCTGATCCAGCTCGGCACCGAGACCTTCGCGCTTTCGGAGCAACAGCTCGGCCGCCTGGCACCGCATTTCGACTGAGCGCTACGCGGCGTCGGGCGGGAAGGACACGTGAAGCCACCGGCCTGTCGCACCGGCATCTCGCGTTTTCGATGGTTACGAACGGTTGAAAATGCGAAAGGCCCCACCCTGCCGCCTAGCGTCGCTCTTCCTCGGCTGGCGCTTCCCGCCCGATGCCGCGAAAGATCGAACGGAAAGGCAGCGCCCAGGCGATGCCAAGCACGACGTATATCGCGAGCTCGACGAAAACCGGCGGGCGGTCGAAGAGCGTCACGATCGTCACGGCCAGAAAGCCGTAGACCGGCAGGCCGACGACGAGGATGAAGAGCGCCAGCCGCTTCTTGGTGCTGTGTTTCATTTCCTACTACCTATGGGCGCATGCCAGCCTGTCGAGCGGCGCGACGCTCAGCCGCGGTAGGGGTCGGTCACCACGATGGTGTCGTCCCGCTCGGGGCTCGTCGAGAGGAGCGCCACGGGGCATTCGATCAGCTCCTCCACGCGCTTGACGTATTTGATCGCTTCCGCGGGCAGGTCGAGCCAGCGGCGCGCGCCGAAGGTGCTCTCCCGCCAGCCGGGCATAGTCTCGTAGATCGGTTCGACGCGCGCCTGCGCATCCGCCGCCGTCGGGAGATGGTCGATCTCCTGCCCGTCTAGCCGGTAGCCCGTGCAGATGCGGAGCTCCTCCATCCCGTCGAGTACGTCGAGCTTGGTGAGCGCGATGCCGGAGATGCCGCCGACCAGGCAGGTCTGGCGCACGAGCGCCGCATCGAACCAGCCGCAGCGTCGCTGTCGGCCCGTGACGGTGCCGAACTCCCGCCCCCGCTCGCCGAGACGCTTGCCCGTCTCGTCCGAAAGCTCGGTCGGGAAGGGCCCGCTACCCACGCGCGTCGTGTACGCCTTGACGATGCCAAGCACGAAGTCGATCGCGCCGGGGCCGACGCCCGAGCCCGTCGCCGCCATTCCGGACATGGTGTTGGAAGAGGTCACGTAGGGATACGTGCCGAAGTCGATGTCGAGGAGCGCGCCCTGCGCACCCTCGAAGAGAATGCGCTTGCCGTCTCCGCGTGCCTCGGCGAGCAGCCGCCAGACGGGCTGCGCGAAGGGCAGGATGCGCGGTGCCACCTCGCGGAGCGCCTTGGCCAGCGCCGCCCGGTCCGGCGCTTCATGCCCGAGGCCCCGGCGCAGCGGCTCGTGATGTGCCATCAGACGGTCGAGCCTGCTCTCCAACGTCGCCTCGTCGCCGAGATCGGCGAGCCGCACGGCCCGACGGCCCACCTTGTCCTCATAGGCCGGGCCGATGCCGCGCCCAGTGGTACCGATCTTGGCAGCGCCCGCCGCCTCCTCCCGCATCCGGTCGAGGTCCTGATGCAGCGGCAGGATCAGCGGCACGTTCTCGGCGATGGCAAGCCGGTCCGACCCTACGGCGACCCCCTGTTCCGCCAGCCGGTCGATCTCGTCCAGCAGCGCCCAGGGGTCCAGCACAACGCCGTTGCCGATTACCGACTGCTTGCCCTCGCGCACGATGCCGGAGGGCAGGAGGGAGAGCTTGTAGACCGTCTCGCCGATGACAAGTGTGTGGCCCGCATTGTGCCCGCCCTGGAAGCGCACGATCACGTCCGCCCGCTCCGACAGCCAGTCGACGATCTTGCCCTTGCCCTCGTCGCCCCACTGGGCGCCGACCACCACCACATTCGCCATGCGCACCCTCCCGGACAGACAAACCGCGCCGTTATAGGAGGAGCCCCCCGATTGCAAAAGGGGAGCGGAGTGGCGCTCGTTCGGAAGGATGTGGCTCCTCCCGAGATATGGTGGACCAAAGCGGCGATGCATGGCTGCTGAGGAGCGATATCTCGCGGTCTTGGGCTTTGCTCGGTCTTTCACGGTGCGGAGCGTATGAGCGACGTCGTGATGTGCATTGCTGTAGGTGCGCCACGGCCGTGCTCGTTTTCTGCCGCTCGACGACGGGCAGGGAGGGCGTGGGGAGCTCTTCCTCGCGTCGACGCCTGCCGGCATGGCGCTCATGCTGGCTGCCGGCCGCGCCATCCGCCTCGCGCATGGTTGGCTCCGACGAACGCGTCGCAAGTGTGATCTCCGTCACACTTCGTTTGCGAATGCCCTGCTAGCGTGAGTGTGCAGTCTGGTTTGGCGGTGTTGCGTTTCCTCCGTGCCCCCGCCGCAAGATCCCCGGCGCGATTCTCCCACGCGCCGGGGGACGGCCTCTCTCTCCAGATCCGTTCGGCAGCTCTCCGCGTCGTCGTTGCGCGATGGTCACCCTTTGCGCAACTGCGCATGACCTGGCTTTCCGGGCCGCCGCGATCGATGTACAAAATAGGAACATTTCCTGTCTTGCGGAGGCGCATGGCCCTTCTGACCGATCCTGTTCTGCTGGCACCTGTCACGCTCCTGGCGGGCGGGCTTGCGGTGTTCGCGGCGGGGGCGGTGATGGCGCGGGCATCGATGTCGCGCGGTCTTGGCGAGGATGCAGCCGCGCGCGCAGTGGCGGAGGCGCGCGCCGTGCTGGCCGAGGAGCGGGCGGCGGACCGGCAGGCCCGGCTCGCCCCGCTTGAGGCCGAGGCGCGGGAGCTTCGCCAGACGCTGATCGAGGTGGAGCGCGATGCGGCCCGGCTCGATGGTGCGCTGGAGACGGAGCGGCGCGCCCATGCGGCCCGGCTCGAGGAGCTGCGCACTGCGGAAGCCCGGCTTTCCAAGCAGTTCCAGTCGCTCGCCACGGACGCGCTGGGTGAGAACAGCCGACGCTTTCTCGGTCTTGTCAGCGAGAGGTTCGAGCGACACGCAAAGGGCGCGGAGGCGGGGCTCGCCGCGCGCGAGCAGGCGATCGGCGCGCTCCTCGGCCCTGTATCGGAGGCGCTCGCCCGGTTCGAGACGCGGCTTGGCGATGTCGAGAAGGCGCGGGAAGGCGCCTACCGTTCGGTCGAGGCGCAGGTGGCGGAGGTCGCGCGCCAGAACGCGACCCTGGGCGCTGAGACGCGCAAGCTCGTGCAGGCGCTGCGTGCGCCCAAGACCCGTGGGCGCTGGGGCGAGATGCAGGCGCGGCGGGTCTTCGAGATCTGCGGCATGCTCGACCGGGTAGATTTCCTTGCCGAGGCGAGCGTCGCGGATGAGGAGGGCCGGCGCCTCCGTCCCGATTTCGTGGTGCATCTGCCAGGCGCGCGCCGATTGGTGATCGACGCGAAGACCCCGCTCGACGCCTATCTCGATCTTCTGGAGGCAGAGACGGCAGAGGCGGAGGCGGCAGCGCTTCAGCGCCATGCCGGCCAGCTTCGTACTCAGGTAAAGCGGCTCGCCTCCAAGGCTTACTGGCAGCATTTCGACGACGCGCCGGACATGGTGGTGATGTTTGTACCGGGCGAGGCGATCCAGGCTGCCGCGATGGAGGCCGACCCGGCGCTCTTCGAGGATGCATTCTCCGCAAAGGTGCTGATCGCGACGCCGACGACGCTGGTCGCGCTCATGAAGGCCGCCGCCTTCGGCTGGCAGCAGGAGCGCCTCGGCCGCAATACTCGTGCCATCCACGAGGCGGCCCGGCAGCTTCACGACCGGCTCGTCACGCTCACGCGCCATCTGGGCGATCTCGGCGGGGCGCTGGGCGGTGCTGTTGCCGCCTACAATCGCAGCATCGGATCGCTCGAGGCGCGCGTCCTGCCCGCCGCCCGGCGCTTCGAGGAGCTGGGCGTCACGGCGCCGGAAGAGGCGATCGAGGAACCGGCGACGATCGATCTCGGCGTTCGCGCGACGGCCAGCGCAGCGGAGTAGGCGGGGACCGATGACTCGCCGCCGGTTGATTGATGCTGTTTTTACCACCGTGGCGAGAGTTCTGTGTCATACTGACCTTAGGTCAGATACAGCTCGGAGATCTCACATGGCCCGTTTTCTCTTCACGCCATGCGTTGCGTTTCTCGCCCTGACGCTTGTCCCGCCTGCGGCCCAGGCGTCCCTGATCGGCGATACGGTCTTCTGCGTCGCGGATATGACCACGGCTGCGGACTGCGACAACAGCGCGGTCATCGGTGCGGGAAGCGAGTTCGATATCACTCAAGGCGATCCCGAGACGATTGCCGTCGATTTCTTCGCCGATAGCGTCCGCTTCTTTGTCGAGGAAGATATCAATCTCAATGGCGGCACCGTGACGTTCAGCGATCTGAACTGGGTGGACAACCCGGCCGGTCAGCTTGTCGGTATCGCCAACTTCACGTCCTCGGGCGGGGTCAACGTGACCGCGGCCGATATCATGACAATGAGCAACGGCTTCACCGTCACCTTCCCGAACGACGTGATCCTGATCGACAGCTTCTTCGAGTTCGACCTCGTCACGACGGATGCCGTGCCGCTGCCGCCGGCGATGCTCCTGATGATGGCGGGGCTTGCGGGCTTCGCGCTCGTCGCGCGCCGCCTGGGCTGACAGGCGTTGACTTGGCCGCTCGCGACCGGAACGGGTCGCGAACGGCAATGGTGGCGCTGCGCTCAGAAGGCCAGCGCCTTTGCCTCCTGCACCTGGGGCAGCGCGCGGATCGCGTCGAGCGTGCGCGCATCGAGCGGATCGTCGACGCCGAGGAGTGTGATCGCCTCGCCCCCCTTGGCCGCGCGGCCGAGATGGAAGGTGGCGATGTTCACCCCCTGCTCGGCCGTCTTCATGCCGACCGCGCCGATGAAGCCCGGCTCGTCGGTGTTGACGAGGTAGAGCATGTTGGGCTGGGGTTCCGCCTCCATGCCGATTCCCTTGATCTGGATGAAGCGCGGCCGGCCGTCGGAGAAGAGCGTGGCCGCGACCGAGCGCGTCTTGGCCGCAGTCGTCACGACCAGGCGCATATATGTGCCGTAGGCGCCCTGCGCGTCCCGCCGCGTTTCGGCGATGCGGATGCCGCGCTCCTTCGCCAGCACGGGCGCGGAGACCATGTTGACGCCGCCCTCGCCCACCATGGGCGCCAGCATCGACGCAGCTAGCGCGGCGGTCAGCGGCTTGAGGTTGAGCTCGGCCACCTTGCCCACGTACTCGATCTCGATCTCGCTGATCGGCTCGTCCGTGAGCTGCCCCGCAAAGCCGCCCAGCACCTCCGCGACCCTGACCCAGGGGCGCAGCATGGGCGCCTCCTCCGCCGTGATGGAGGGCGCGTTGATCGCGTTCGAGATGGCGCCGTCGATGAGGTAGTCCGACATCTGTTCGGCCACCTGCAGCGCCACGTTCTCCTGCGCCTCCGACGTGCTGGCACCGAGATGAGGAGTGACGACGACATTGGCGAGCCCGAAGAGCGGGTTGTCGGTGGCCGGCTCCTTCGCGAAGACGTCGAACGCTGCCCCGGCAAGATGCCCGTCCTTGAGCGCCTCGGCCACCGCTTCCTCGTCCACGAGCCCGCCGCGCGCGCAGTTGATGAGCCGCGCGCCCTTCTTCATCGCGCGGATGCGCGCCGCCGAAAGGATGTTCGCGGTCTTCTCGGTCTTCGGCAGATGCAGCGTCACGAAGTCGGCGCGCGCCAGCACCTCCTCGAGCTCCGCCTTCTCGACCCCCAGTTCGCGCGCCCGGTCCGCCGAGAGGAAGGGGTCGTAGGCCAACACCTTCATCTTGAGCCCGATGGCGCGGGAGGCGACAACCGACCCGATATTGCCGCAGCCGATGAGGCCGAGCGTCTTGCCGGTGATCTCGACGCCCATGAAGGCCGACTTCTCCCACTTGCCCGCATGGGTGGAGGCGGAGGCGGCGGGGATCTGGCGGGCTACGGAGAACATCATCGCGATCGCGTGCTCGGCGGTGGTGATCGAGTTGCCGAAGGGCGTGTTCATCACCACGATCCCCCGGGCGGAGGCCGCCGGGAGGTCGATATTGTCGACGCCGATGCCGGCGCGGCCAATCACCTTCAGCCGGTCGGCCTTCCCGATGATGTCGGCCGTAGCCTTGGTGGCCGAGCGAATGGCAAGGCCGTCATATCCACCGATGACGGCGGCCAGACGCTCGGGGTCCTTGCCGAGATCGGGCTCGAAGTCGACCTCGAGACCCCGGTCGCGAAAAATCGCGACGGCCTGTTCGGAAAGCTTGTCGGAAATCAGTACCTTGGGCATGTCCATGTCCTCTGGGTGGCCCTCCCCCCGTCCCGTCCCGTCCCGTCGGAGATGGGCGGGTCGCAGGGCCCGTGCGTGGCTTTCAGTCGCCGCACCCATGGTGAGGGGCGCAGGGATGACGATTTCTGAGCTCTACCCTTCGAGGGAGAGGGGCGAGAAGGTGTGCCGTCAGAGCGCAGCACGCGCTGTGGCGAAGGCCCAGTCGAGCCAGGGCGTGAGCCGCTCGACATCCGCGGTTTCCACCGTCGCGCCGCACCAGATGCGCAGCCCCGGCGGTGCGTCGCGGTAGCCGTTGATGTCATAGGCCACGGTCTCGTCCTCAAGCGCCTTGACCATCGACTTCACGAAGGCTTTCTGCCCCGCCTCGTCGAGCGCCAGCACGGCCGGCTCGACGATCTTGAGGCAGACCGAGGTGTTCGACCGCTGCGCAGGCTCGGCCACCAGGTTTTCGACCCAGGGTGTCGCATCGAC
>JBCCDG010000133.1:0-11859 GCA_039030915.1 Pseudomonadota bacterium
AGCGGGAATACGAGATCGACCTCATCACCACCGCGCCGTCCGTCGTCTACGAGATGCACATGACCGACGGCACCCATATCGAGTTGCACAACCCGGCCGACATGCCAGATGTTGTGAAGATCGACCGGATCGAGGAGCCCTGGATCAAGGCCACCATCATGGTGCCGGACGAGTTCCTGGGCGATGTCCTGAAGCTTTGCCAGGAGCGGCGCGGCATCCAGCTCGACCTCACCTATGCCGGCGCCCGCGCTATGGCGGTCTACCGCCTGCCGCTCAACGAGGTGGTGTTCGACTTCTACGACCGGCTGAAGAGCGTCACCAAGGGCTATGCCAGCTTCGACTACCAGATGGACGGCTACGAGGCCGGAAATCTCGTGAAGATGCAGATACTTGTGAACGAGGAGCCGGTCGACGCGCTCAGCACCATCGTCCACCGGGACAAGGCCGAAAGCCGCGGCCGCACCATGTGCGAGAAGCTGAAGGAACTCATCCCCCAGCACATGTTCAAGGTCCCCATTCAGGCCGCAATTGGCGGTAGAGTGATCGCCCGAGAGACGATTTCCGCGCTCCGCAAGGACGTGACCGCCAAATGCTACGGCGGCGACGTGACGCGAAAGCGCAAACTGCTGGACAAACAGAAGGCCGGCAAGAAAAAGATGCGCCAATTCGGGCGGGTGGAAATCCCGCAGGAGGCGTTTATCAATGCGTTGAAGATGGATGGATAGAAATGGAAAATAGTGAAGTTCAAGAGACACGGTCTTCATTAGAGAGAATACAAAATTTCGATACATCTTCATTTGACCGCCCTGCAGAGCTTGGTGCGTCTTTAAATACTGCAGACTTTATTGCTCCTGCGAATAGAATAATTGCCCTATTTGAGATGATTCCCTCTAGGATTGTTGAAGAATTTCCACCGCAACGCTTGCAGCAGTTGAAGAGTCAGGCGGATCAGATATACAATATTTTTTCTGAAGTAGAGAAGTTCACTCCAGAAATTGACAGTCCGACACAAAAGAAGAAGGAAATGAGGGAGAGTATTTCCTCTCAATATGACAGTGTATTTAACTCTCTGTATCATCTTATCTCTTACTCCGCCGCTAGAGTGACTGATTTTCAATCGCTTGAAGCAGATGGCCGTGCCGCTGTTCAATCCGTCCTGGATCGGACCGAAGCGCTGACCTCCCAACTTGAAAAAGACAAACTTGAGTCTCAAAAAATCCTTGAGGAGATACGCGAACTCGCTGCTGAGCAAGGCGTGACGCAAATGGCATCCTATTTTAAAGACGAGAGTGAGTATCATCTAGAAGAGGCCAGAATATGGGCAAAAAACTGCCTCTGTTGGGCGTTTGGGTTGATCGTCTTTGCTGTTTTGAGCCTATTCTTGCATGAGATTGATTTCTTGAATCCAGAAAATGTATTTCAATCATATCAGCTCATTGTCAGTAAGGTCCTTATTTTTCTCGTGCTTTCATTCATGTTGATTTTGGCAGCTCGGAGTTTCATCGCGCATCGGCACAATGCTACTGTAAATAAGCATCGTCAAAATGCACTTATGACGTACAAGGCCTTTGTTGATGCAGGTGGTACGCCCGATAGCCGCGATACTATCTTAAAGCATGCCGCAGCTTCAGTTTTTTCGCCACAAGACACTGGTTATACGAAGGGCTCACAACCTGCGGGGCCATCTGCGAGCACACTTGTTGAATTGAGTTCACACGGCGCAGATATTGCAAATTAGAGCATGCGTAAGTTGGGTGACGAGCGGTACGCTCTTCTTGATCTCATAGCGCCTGCCGTCGGTGAGTTCCACCCACCTTCCGGGCCACGGTGGCGCTTCGTGCGAGCCACCGGGGGCGATTGTTAACGGGGATTTAGGGGCGATTTGGCCACCGGGTTAATGGTCAGTGCTTGCGGGCCTGGACGAGGTAGGCGGTGATGGTGGTCTCGCCGAGGGCCTTCAGGGCCTCGAGGCGGTGGTAGCCCTCGACCAGGACCAGGCGGGGCGGGGTCTTGGTCTTGTCGATGCGGCACTGGATGGGCGTCTTCTGCCCGTGCTCCAGAATGTCCTCCGCCAGCGCCTCGACCTTTGCCGCCTCGAGCGTGCGGGCGCGCTTGGCGGGCACGTAGATCTCGGCGATCGGGAATTCGTGGCTTTCCAGCACGGGCGCGCTCCTCCTCAAGGCGGGAGCCTCAGCCTTGCACGACCGTGCCGCCGCCGGAAGCCGGTGCGGTGCCCGGACGGCGACGGGCCGCAGGGGTGAGGCGGCGCGGCGCGGGGCTGGGCGGGCGCCTCAGCCCCCGCCGCCCGCGTGGTGATGGGGCCGGGCCTCCGGGTGATGGGCCATGAAGTGGCGGAGCGCGGCGAGAAGCTCGGCCGCATGCTCCCGGTTCCCGTGCCTGAGGGCGTGGCGCACATCGTCGCGGATCATGGTCGCGATCTTTGGCGCGCCATCGTCCGCATTGGCGAGGAGCCAGGCGGCGAGCGCTGCCGCCGCGGTTTCGGGCAGGTGCTCATGCTCGGCGATGGCGTCGACTTCGGCCTCGGTCAGCCCGCACATCTCGATGCAGTCCGTGAGCGAGATCATGGCGTTTCCTCCAGCACCCTCTCAGGCGGGGCGATGGAGGCAGGGTGGCGCGCGGCGGCGGGGCGCGCCTTGGTTTATGTCAATGCCGTGACGGTGGAGCCGCCCGGTCAGCCGCAGTCGACCGGATGGTCGCGGAGATAGCCGGCGAGCGCGGTCAGGACATCGGCGGCATGCGCGTCGTCCCCGCGCGCCTCGGCGAGACGGGCATCAAGGCGCATCATGGCGCAGACGCAGGGCACGCCGCCCGAGGCCGCGCTGTCGAGATAGCCGCGGAGAAGGCCCGGATCGCTCGCGCGGCGACCCGCGGCGTCGAGTGCCGCCTGATCCGCCTCGGTGAAGCAGCCCCTGGCGACGCAGCGCCCGCCGAGGACGCGCCCGAGATCGGGGACGCCCCCCGGTGCTGCCGTGTCCGCTCCGTGCCGGCTGTCCGTGCCCATCTCCGCCATATCCGTCCTCCTGCATGTCGATGTCGCGGGCAGGATGGAGGCGGGGAAACCGCCGCGCCTTGATCGAGGTCAGCGCGGCGGGGGCGGGGATCAGAAGACGAAGAAGGCGAGGAACACGACCACCATCGCGATGACCGCGAGGATCACGCTGTTGCGCAGAATGTAGTTGACGCCGCGGTTCTCGGCGTTCGGCGGGCCGCCCTCCTCATCCTCGGTCGAATGGGGCGGATGCTTGGTAAACGACTTCATATGGTTTCCCTCGGTCAGCCTCGCACGACATATAAGGGCGGGAAGCGATGCGTCTAAGCGGCGGCAGGTGGCAAAGAAAAACGCCCGGCGGCGTGGCCACCGGGCGTCCCGTCGATTTGCCGCCCGTCGCGGCGCAGCCGGTCAGGCCGCGGCGGGGCGGATCCCGCGGGCCACGAATTCCTGCAGGAGGGTGATGGTCCGCTCATTGAGCTCGAGGCCGGCATTGGAGAGCACCAGCTTACCGTCGCGCGTGCGCGCCCAGGTCGCGATGCTCTCGACACCCGTGCCCTGCTCCTTCTGCTCCTTGACGGCGTCGTCGAGCGCGGCAAGCACCACGGCCGCAAATAGCTTGCGGCAGCGCGCGCCCTGCTCGTTGATGACGCCGATATCGTCCATGTCGCGCGGCATGAGGCACGCCCTCCGGTTCGTCATATTCCTGCTGTCGGCAGCCAGCTCTGGCGCCGTGAGGCTTCTAGTTAGTGTCATCATACGGTTAAGGAAAGCCCGAAGTTTGCAAATCCGTTGTGCAAATGCCGGAAATCTCGGCGCTGGACGGGCGGGCCGCCGCCTGCCGGAAAAACCGTTGCAGCCCAGAGAGTTTCAATGCCTTGACGGTCGCTCATCTATCGGCGGTCCGCATGCCCGGTCTGTTGTTTGGACATATCGATTCGGGATAACCTTCCACCGTGCGGATGGCTTCGCACGGGAGTGACGACGGCGGCTGGTGGCCGCCCAGCCGAGGATGAGACGCATGGCGACCGGGACCGTTAAGTGGTTCAACACCGAGAAGGGCTACGGCTTCATCGCGCCGGACGAGGGCGGCAAGGACGTCTTCGTGCACATAACGGCCGTGCAGAAGGCGGGCCTGCCCGGGCTGGAGGACAATCAGAAGGTCAGCTACGAGCTGCAGTCGGGGCGGGACGGCAGGCCCTTCGCGGGCGAGCTGGAGCTTCTCTGAGCCCCGCCTGGCGCAGTTTTTCCTTCTCAGCGATACTGTTCCTGCCCTAAGCTTTGACGAAAGTGCGTCCGCCAAGGGGGCTGGGCAGGGGACTGAGCGATGCCGAAATTCACCGGCGGCGGCGACAAGGGCTCGTGGGTCGAGACGCTCTTCGATCCGAACCACGAGAATGTCTACATCATCACGATCCCGTCGCTTGCGCTCTTTGCGCTCGGCATCCGCCGCGGGGCGGTGCTGTGGCTCTTCGGCTCGATCATCTTCAAGATCCTGCTCGATAACGCCTGACGGGCGCGAGGGGCACCTGCGGTTTCGCCCTGGCATCTTCGCAAAGCGCTAACCATCCATCGGCATCCTTACCGACCGGGCATTGGCGTGGCGGGGTGGCGGATGGATGGTTTTCGGGAGTTGGCGTCTGGCGGAGGCCTCGGGATCCTCGGGCTCTGGTTCGCACTCACGCTCGGCATGTTGATTGCCGTGATGGTGGCGGGCGGGGGCCGAGAGGCGGCGTGCCTGACGGCTGCGTGCTGCTGCCTGACACTCCTCTTCGCCGTCTGAAGCGTATGCCGGTCTCACCGGCCTGCGTCATCGCCCGGCTCGGTCGGGCGGTTCCGGCACCACGGCGACGCTAGCTGATCTTCCTGGTCGCTGGGTCGGGCTCTGCGATGACGGGATGACGTTGCCGGCACGGCATGCGTTCCGAGGGTCGGTGGCGGCGCAATGGATCGGTGAGCTGGCTCCGTCCCAGGAATCTTCGCGTGGCGGCGGCTTAGCCACCGCTGGGTGAGATCGCGGCCGGGGCGTTCCCGGAGCAGTCAGCGCTTCTTCGCCACACGGCCCCTAGATCGCTTGTCAACATCGGCCCGCCGGCCGCATGCATCGCCGGACCGAGGAGGTCGGCGACGGTGCTTCGCCGCCGGAGCGACCCGACATGTCCGCCGGGCCGCGCCGGGCGGCTCGTTACCACCAGGGGTCGGGACGCGGCCGGGTGCCGGCGCGGGCCTCGAGCGCGGCGGCCGCGCCGAAGAGCGGCACCTCGCCCCAGGCGCGGCCGATGAGCTGAAGCCCCAGCGGCAGGCCGTTGCCCGCGCGCCCGACCGGCACGGCGATACCCGGCAGGCCCGCGAGATTGAGCGTCACGGTGAAGATGTCCTGCAGATACATCTGCACGGGATCGTCTACCTCGCCCTGCGCGAAGGCGGGGCCGGGCGTGGCAGGGGCGAGGAGCGTGTCCACCTCCTCTAGCACCCGGTCGAAATCCTGCCGCACGAGGCGGCGGACCTTCTGCGCGCGGAGGTAATAGGCGTCGTAGTACCCGGCCGAGAGGACATAGGCGCCGATCATGACGCGGCGGCGCACCTCAGGGCCGAAACCCTCCGCCCGGGTCTTCTCGTAGAGCTCGAGCACCCCGTCGCCCTGGTCGAGCTTGGCGCGCCGGCCATAGCGGACGCCGTCATAGCGCGCGAGGTTCGAAGACGCCTCCGCCGGCGCGATCACGTAGTAGGCGGGGAGGGCTGCGCGCGTCATCGGGAGCGAGACGTCGACGACCTCCGCGCCCGCATCGCGCAGCATCTCGATCCCGCGCTCGAGCGTGGCGGTCATTTCCTCCGTCAGCCCCTCGCGATACTCCTTCGGCACGCCGATGCGGCGGCCGCGGAGATCGCCCTCGAGCTCGGCCGTGAAGTCCGGCACGCCGAGCGGGGCGGAGGTGCTGTCCTGCGGGTCGTGCCCGGCCATCGCGCCCAGAAGATGCGCGGCGTCCGTCACCGTCTTGGCGATGGGCCCCGCCTGGTCGAGCGAGGAGGCGAAGGCCATGATGCCCCAGCGCGAGCAGCGCCCGTAGGTCGGCTTGACGCCGACGACGCCGCAGAAGGCCGCGGGCTGGCGAATGGAGCCGCCCGTGTCGGTCGCCGTGGCACCGAGGCAGAGATCGGCGGCCACCGCAGCCGCCGAGCCGCCGGAGGAGCCGCCCGGCACGATGGGGGCCGCGTCGCCCTCCCGTCGCCAGGGCGAGACGCAGGGGCCGTAGACGGTGTTCTCGGTCGAGCTGCCCATGGCGAACTCGTCCATGTTGAGCTTGCCGAGCTGGACGGCGCCCGCTTCCCAGAGCTTGGCGGTCACCGTACTCTCATAGGGCGGCACGAAACCGTCGAGGATGCGGCTGGCCGACTGTGCCGGCAGGCCCTCGGTGCAGTAGACGTCCTTGATGCCGAGCGGGATGCCGAGGAGCGGGCTGTCCTCGCCCCCGGCGCGCCTCTTGTCCGCTGCGTCCGCCATGGCGAGGGCCTTCTCGGGCGCAGGATGCACGAAGGCGTTGAGTGCGCCGGCCGCGTCGATGGCCGAGAGGCAGCTCTCGGTCAGCTCGCGCGCGCTGAGCCCGCCCGCGCGCATCTGCGCCTGCGCCTCGGCGATCGTGAGGGCGGCGGGGCTGGTGGCGGCGCTCATTCCACCACCTTCGGCACGGCGTAGAAGCCCTGTCGCGCGTCGGGCGCGTTGGCGAGCACCTTGTCCTGGATCCCGTCATCGCCCAGGGCGGCAGTGACCGTATCCGCGCGGCGGGGCAGCTCCAGCGGGTGAACGGACGCCATGGGCTCGACGTCCGTCACATCGACGGCCTGAAGCTGCTCGATCCAGTCGAGCACGCCCGAAAGCTCGCCCGCCAGCTTCTCTTCCTCGTCCTCGCGCACCGCGATGCGGGCGAGGCGCGCCACCTTGCGCACGGTCGCACGGTCGATCGACATGGGGGGCCCTCCGGGGATCGCTCTTGGACGTCGTTCCTCTAGACGCCTCGCGCCTCCCACCGCAAGGGTGCCACCCTCTCCCCGCGGTCGCGGTCAGCGGTCATTTTGCGTATGACGGACCTCGCAGGTCCGATGCCGGCGTGCGTGCGATATCCAGATCGAGGGGTTTCATGGGCATAGGTTGGCCGATGTTCCTCCTGATCTATGGCATCGCAACATGGTCTGGCGGCGCAGCGACCGCCTGGTTTCTGTTCCTTGAACGACACCGCTGGGGTCCGGGACGTCTGACCGTCGCCTATGCGGGCGTGCTCCTTGCTCCCTTTCTCCTATTCCCCGCGATCGCCACCCGGTTGGAGGGATCGTTCCTGCCGGCCATCTGCAGGACGCTCCGACACGACGACTGCGATGTCCTTGAGCAAGTCCTGAGCGCGCAGATCGGAATCTTCGAAAGGGGATGGTACTTGCCGCTCAGCTACGTTTTGCTGGTTTTGGCGTTCACAGGCGGTGCTATACTGCGCGGCACCGGACCCACCCGATAATCCCTCACCAACGACCCGGAGGCACGCGGCATGAAGATCACCTGGCTGGGGCATGCAAGTTTTCGGATCGAGGTGGCAGGGCAGGTGCTGCTGCTCGATCCGTGGTTCGAGGGCAATCCGGTCTTTCCGGCGGAGCGGCGGGACGAGGCGATTGCCGGGGCGACGGCCGTTCTGGTGACCCATGCGCATGGGGACCATGCGGCGGATGCGCCGGGTATCGCGGCGGAGACCGGCGCGCAGCTTTGCGGGATCTATGACTGGATCGGCTGGGTCGCGGGCAATGGTGGGCCCGAAGGCGTCGGCTTCAGCAAGGGCGGCACCATCCGCATCGGCGAGGTTGCCGTGACGATGGTGCATGCAACGCATTCCTCCTCGGCGCCCGGGGTGAACGGTGGGCCGCCCTTTGCCGGGTCGGAGGCGGGCTTCATGATCGAGGGCGGTGGGCGCACGCTCTATGCCATGGGCGACACGGATGTGATGGCCGATATGGGCGTCTTCCAGGACCTGCACCGCCCGACCCACGCGCTGGTACCCATCGGCGGGCATTTCACGATGGACAGCACGCGCGCAGCCTATGCCTGCCGCAAGTTCTTCGACTTCGAGGCGGTAATCCCCTGCCATTACGCGACGTTCCCGCTCCTCGAGCCTTCGGCCGAAGCCTTCGTGGAGAAGGTGGCGCCCCTCGAGGTGATCGTGCCCGCGGTGATGGAGACCGTCGAGATCTGAGGCGGCCGCCGGGCGGGAGAGGTCCCAGGCGAAGACCCGGGCCCGCCCGGAAGCGGCGCGTGGTCAGATGCCCTGCAGGAAGCGCGTGAGATAGGTGATGCGCCGGTCGACATAGCCCGGCGCCTTCTCCCCCTCCTTGTGGCAGACCCAGACGGTGCCCATGCCGAGCGCCTTGGGCACGCGCAGGTTCTCCACCGTGTCCTCGATCATCGCCGCACCCCCTGGGTCGAAGCCGTCGGCGGCCAGCACGCGGGCATAGGCCTCCGCCCCCGGCTTTGGCACCAGCGCCTTGTCCTCGATGCCGTACACCGCGTCGAAGGCGTCGCGAAGCCCGATCCGGTCGAGCACGCGGGTGGCATGGCCGCGCGCGCCGTTGGTGTGCACGACGAGCCGCTTGCCCGTCTGGCCGAGCCCGGCGATGGCGGTATTGAGTGCCGGGTCGGGGCGCAGGCTCGAATAGTCGATGTCGTGCACATCCTCGAGGAAGTGCTTGTGATCGACCCCATGCTCCTCGATCAGCCCGGTCAGCGTAATGCCGTGGCGCGCGAAATAGGTGTTGCGCAGCCGCTCCGCCGCCGGCCGGCCAATGCCGAGCTCGCGCATCATGAAATGCGTCATCCGCTCGGTGATCTTGTCGAGAAGGCGGTGATGCGGGGCATAGAGCGTATTGTCGAGATCAAAGACCCAGGTCTCGACGGCTGCGAAATCCACCGGCACCGATGACGCGGCGGCATCGCCGGCCGCCTCGGGGGCGGGGCGTCGAATGGCGCTGTCGTTCATGGCGGTCTCGCGGCTGCTGCTGTCCAGCGGATGCTGGACGGATGGCGTGGACAGGTGAATGTAGGGCGCGAGCGGCCAGGGAGAAAGCGATGAGCGGATCGGACGGCGACGGCACGGGTGCGGGGCTCGGTTCCAACCAGTGGCAGGGCGGGTTGGGGCAGAAATGGGCGCAGCATCTCGAGGCGCTCGAGGCGCAGTGGGTTGCCGCCAAGGCGCTCGGCCTCGGTGCACTGTCGCCCCGGCCGAGGGAGCGGGTGCTGGACATCGGCTGCGGCGGCGCGCGCACGACGCGTGCAATCGCCGAGGCGGTGGGCGCGGAGGGGCGGGTGCTGGGCCTCGACATCTCGCCCGAGCTGGTGGCGATCGCGAATGATGGCCTCGCCGATCTCGACCATGCCTCGGTGCTGCTGGCCGACGCGTCGACCCATGGCTTCGACGCCGGGGGCTGGGACGCGGTCTTCAGCCGCTTCGGCGTGATGTTCTTCGAGGATCCGCCGGGCGCCTTCCGCAACATCCATGCTGCGCTGAAGCCGCGTGCACGGGCCGTCTTCGTGGTGCATGCGGACCGCAAGGGCAGCGCCTGGGCGAGCCTGCCGGCGGGGATCGCGGCCGAGGTGCTCGGGCCCGCGGAGCCGACGCCGCCTGGCGCTGCGGGCCCTTTCGGCTGGGAGAGCCCCGAGATCTTCGTGCCGATCCTCGAGGCTGGCGGCTTTGGCGACATCGCCTGGGAGACGCATCCGGTAACCGGGCCCATGGGCCTGGGACTCGGCAGCGACCCGGTGGCGGGTGCGTTGGAAATGGTGCGCGGCATCGGCGTGGTGGCCCGCCGCCTCGGCGAGCTCGACGAGGCGGAGGCCGCGCTGGCCTGGGAGGAGATCGCCCGGCGACTTGCCCCGGCGCTCTCCCCCTATGTGGAGGACGGCGCCGTGCGCATCGGCGGCAATCTGCACGTGATTACCGCCCGCGCCTGAGCAGGCGCCCGCGCCGGTCCCGGTCAGTCGCCGGCAGGCTCGAATTTGAGCGCGACGCCGTTCATGCAGTAGCGCAGGCCCGTCGGCTGCGGCCCGTCGTTGAAGACATGGCCGAGATGGGCGTCGCAGCGGGCACAGACGATCTCGGTGCGTCGCATGAACCAGGAATTGTCGTCATGCTCCGCGACGGCGCCGTCGGTCACGGGCTGCCAGAAGCTGGGCCAGCCGGTGCCCGAATCGAACTTGTGGCCCGCATCGAAGAGCGGCGCGTCGCAGCAGACGCAGCGGAAGAGGCCATCGATCTTGGGAAAATCGTCATGCGTGAAGGCGCGCTCGGTGCCCTTGCGCCGCGTCACCCGATAGGCCTCGGCGCTCAGCTGCTGGCGCCATTCGGCATCGCTTTTCATGATCTTGTCGGTCGTGTCGGCCATCGTCGTCCTTTCCGTCGCAAACGTCATCGTGCTGTCACCGCGCCCGCGCTATACACCCAGCCCGTGACCATGCCTATTTTCCTCGTTGCGCTATGTGGCGTTCGAGGGGGCGGCGACAAAGGGCGGCGCGGCGATGCGCGCCATGACGGAGCGGAGGCGCCATGTTCGGTCTCGGCAAGTTCACGGCCCGGCTTGCGGACGGAGAGGACGATCTCCGCCGCTGCCAGCAGCTTCGCTGGCTGACCTTCCGCGCCGACGCGGGCGAGCAGGCTGCGGGCAGCGGGCTCGACGCGGATGAGTTCGACGCGCGCTGCTGGCACATGATGGTCGAGTGCGCCCGCACGGGGCAGCTCGTCTGCACCTTCCGCATGCAGGAATTCGAGAACGGCGCCTCGATCGGCCGGTCCTATGCGGCGAAATACTACGAGCTCTCCTCGCTGATGGCCTACCCTGGGCGGATGCTGGAGATGGGGCGCTTCTGCATCCATCCCGAGCGGCGCGACCCCAACATCCTGCGCGTCGCCTGGACCGCGATGAACGGGTTCGTGGAGCAGCGTGGGGTGGAGCTTCTCTTCGGCTGCTCCTCCTTCTCGGGCGTCGATGACGGGGTCTACGAGGATGCCTTCGCGCTTCTCAAGGAAAAGCATCTGGCGCCGAAGCGCTGGCTGCCGCGGGTGAAGGCGCCGAAGGTCTTCCGCTTCGCCAAGCAGCTGCGCCTGAAGAAGCCGGACCTGAAGCTCGCCATGCGACGGATGCCGCCGCTCCTGCGCACCTATCTGGTGATGGGGGGGTGGGTGTCGGATCATGCAGTGGTCGATCACGACCTCAACACGCTCCATGTCTTCACCGGCGTCGAGGTGCGGCGGGTGCCGAAGAACCGCATCGCCCGGCTGCGCCACGCGAAGCCGGCCCCGGGAGGTGCCGGGGCCTGAGGGCCGTGCGTGGTTTCAGCGAAGCGGTATCGCGGCTGGTCGCCGCGATGCTTTTTCGTGGTCTCGGCGGCATCGGTGTCGGGAGCCATCCCGGTGAGGGCGTCGCCTGGCGGCGCCGGCACCGGGGGGGCTGGGGAGAAGCCCGGTGGGCTCCGCATCGAGCGTGATTCCGAGGACCGGGCCGCCTTGAGGACGCCTGCGGCGCCGCCGCGGCCGGTAGCTGCGCTATCCTTGACCCGATCCGGTTGTCGGAGAGCGGTGCCGCCGCGCGGGCGAACGGGCATATCGGGCGCGCCGATGCTTCAGGCGCGGTAAGGGCGCCGCTCGGCGGGCGCGACCGTCCGGCCCGGACGGTCGGCGCTCGCGTCAGTCGCCGAGCGCCGTGCCCTCGCGGCGGGGATCGGCGCCGCCGAGGAGCCGGCCGTCCCGGCGCTGGATGATGTGGAGGCCCGAGGTCATCTCCGCTTCCTCGACCTCGTGGCCGAGGGCGCGCAGGGCCTCGGC
>JBCCDG010000134.1:0-11727 GCA_039030915.1 Pseudomonadota bacterium
CCCGTCCCGTTGGAGATGGGCGGGTCGCAGGGCCTGTGCGTGGCTTTCAGTCGCCGCGCCCGGAGAGAGGGGCGCAGGGATGATGATTTCTGAGCTCTCCCCTTCGAGGGAGAGGGGCGAGAGGGTGTGCCGTCAGAGCGCAGCGCGCGCTGCGGCGAAGGCCCAGTCAAGCCAGGGCGTGAGCCGCTCGACATCCGCGGTTTCCACCGTCGCGCCGCACCAGATGCGCAGCCCCGGCGGCGCGTCGCGGTAGCCGTTGATGTCATAGGCCACGGTCTCGTCCTCGAGCGCCTTGACCATTGACTTCACGAAGGCTTTCTGCCCCGCCTCGTCGAGCGCCAGCACGGCCGGCTCGACGATCTTGAGGCAGACCGAGGTGTTCGACCGCTGCGCAGGCTCGGCCACCAGGTTTTCGACCCAGGGTGTCGCATCGACCCAGGCCTGCAGCGCCGCGGCATTGGCGTCCGCCCGCGCAAAGAGCCCCTCGCGGCCGATGCCCTCGGCCCAGTGGAGCGCGTCGATATAGTCGGCGACGGCGAGCATGGAGGGCGTGTTGATCGTTTCGCCCTTGAAGACGCCCTCGATCAGCTTGCCGCCCTTGGTAAGCCGGAAGATCTTCGGCAGGGGGCGGGGCGGGATATAGCGCTCGAGCCGCTCGACGGCGCGGGGGGAGAGGATAAGCACGCCATGCGCGCCCTCGCCCCCCAGCACCTTCTGCCAGGAGAAGGTGACGACATCGAGCTTGGTCCAGTCGAGCGGCTGCGCAAAGGCGGCGGAGGTCGCATCGCAGAGCGTGAGGCCTTCGCGATCCGCCGGAATCCAGTCCGCATCCGGCACGCGCGCGCCCGAGGTCGTGCCGTTCCAGGTGAAGCAGATGTCCGCCTCCGCCCGCACGCCGCCGAGGTTGGGCAGTGCGCCATAAGGCGCGTCCAGCACGCGGGCGTCCTCGAGCTTCAGCTGCTTGACCGCATCCGTCACCCAGCCCGCGCCAAAGCTCTCCCACGCCAGCATATCGACGGGCCGGGCGCCCAGCATCGACCACATCGCCATCTCATAGGCGCCGGTATCGGAGGCCGGTACGATGCCGACGCGATAGTCCGACGGCACACCGAGGAGCCGCGCGGTGCGCGCCACGGCATCCGCAAGCTGCGCCTTGGGGCCGGCCGCGCGGTGCGAGCGGCCGAGCCAGGCGTGTTCGGCGACGGCATCGACGGACCAGCCCGGGCGCTTGGCGCAGGGGCCGGAGGAGAAGTTGGGGTTGTCTGGCTTGCGATGCGGCTTGCCGGGCGCATCTCCCGTCGCGGGCGCACCCGCAAAGGCTGGCGACGTCATGCGACGCTCCATGCTCGAGGGCGGGATCCCTGAGCCCGTCGCCACCCGCCCTCATTCGGCGACGCGCCCACGGGTGGGATAGGCATCCGCCGGGTGGGGGTCAACGCAAATTGATGCCGGCCGGAACACGGGCACGGGAAGGTTGCAGGAGGGGACTGGCGGCGCTGCCCGGCCGCGGCCTAAGCTCGCGTTTGCGAGGATTTCCGGCACTGCGTTCAGGCACGGACGACAGCCACCATCCCAGCGACGGACGACACCCATGGCGCTCTTCACGCATCCTGAGTTCGACGGACACGAGACGGTGGTCTTCGCCCAGAACGGCGGAGACGGGCTTCGCACCATCATCGCCGTCCACGATACGACGCTCGGCCCTGCGCTGGGGGGCTGCAGGGTCTGGAACTATGCGGACGAGGCCGAGGCGCTGACGGATGTCCTCCGCCTCAGCCGCAGCATGAGCTACAAGGCGGCGCTGGCGGGTCTGCCGCTGGGCGGCGGCAAATCGGTGGTGCTGGCCGACAGCCGGCGTGACAAGACGGAGGCGATGATGCGCGCGATGGGCCGAGCGGTGGAGCGGCTCGGCGGGCGCTACATCGTGGCCGAGGATGTGGGCGTGAGCGTCGCGGATATGGACGCGGTGGCCACGGAGACGCGGCATGTGGCCGGTACCACCGAGACCGCGGGCGACCCCTCGCCGCACACGGCGCGGGGCGTCTGTCTTTCGATCGAGGCTGCAGCGCGTCGCCGGCTCGGCCGCGGGCTCGACGGGCTCGAGGTCACGGTACTCGGGCTCGGCCATGTGGGCGCAAGGCTCGCCGCGATGCTGGCGGAGGCGGGCGCCCGGCTTGCTGTCGCCGACATCCGGCCCGAGGCGGTGGCGGAGGTGGCGCGTACAACGGGTGCGCGGGGCATCGGCGTCGACGAGGCGCATCAGGCGGAGGCGGACGTCTTCGCGCCCTGTGCGCTCGGCGCCGGGCTCAATGCGCGCACCATCCCTGAAATCGGCGCACAGATCGTCTGCGGTGCGGCGAACAATCAGCTCGCCCAGCCGGGAGACGACCGGCGACTGGCCGAGGCCGGCATCCTCTACTGCCCGGACTACCTGGTGAATGCCGGCGGGCTCATCTCCGTCGCTCGCGGTGTCACCGGCGATGATGACGCTGCGATCGCGGCCCGGGTGGAGGGGATCCCCGCGACCCTCAAGGCCGTGATCGAGCGCGCGGAGACGGAGGACATGCCGCCCGGGGCCGCCGCCGACAGCCTCGCCCGCAGCCGCATCGAGGAGGCACGGCGCGCCTAACGCTCTGCCGCCACAGCGACCGCGCCGCAGATGTCGTCGACCACCGCGGCGAGGAGCGCATGGTCCTCACCCTCCCCCATCACGCGGATCAGCGGCTCGGTGCCCGATTTGCGGATCAGGAGCCGGCCTGCGCTGCCGAGCCGCCTCTCGCCCTCCGCGATCGCCTCTTGCACAGTCTGATCCTCGAGCGGCTCGACAGCGCCGTTGAAGCGAACGTTCTTCAGGATCTGGGGCAGCGGGTCGAAGAGCGCGGCGGCCTCCGACAGCGGCCGGTCCGCAGCCAGCAGCGCCTCGAGCACCTGGAGCGAGGCCATCAAGCCGTCGCCGGTGGTCACGTGGTCCGACATGATGATGTGGCCGGACTGCTCGCCGCCCAGATTGTAGCCGCCGGCGCGCATCGCCTCGACGACGTAGCGGTCCCCCACCTTCGTGCGTTCGAGCCCGATGCCTTGTCCTGCGAGATAGCGCTCGAGGCCCAGATTGGACATCACCGTCGCCACCAGCGTGTTGCCGCCGAGACGCCCTTGTTCGGCCCAGCGCGTGGCGATGAGGGCCATGATCCTGTCCCCGTCCACCACCTCGCCGCGCTCGTCGATCAGGTGCACCCGGTCCGCGTCGCCGTCGAGCGCGATGCCGAGATGGGCCCCGTGCTCGACCACCGCCTTCTGGGCGGCGGTCGGGTCGGTCGAGCCGCAATTGACGTTGATGTTCTCCCCGTCGGGCGCCGTGCAGATTGGAATGACCTCGGCCCCGAGTTCCCAGAGCACGTCCGGCGCGGTGGCGTAGGCAGCGCCGTTGGCGCAATCGACCACGACCCGGAGACCGTTGAGACGGAGGGTGCGCGGAAAGCTCGCCTTCGCGAACTCGATATAGCGCGCCCGCCCGTCGCGCAGGTTCCGGATACGGCCGATCTCGCCTGGGGGAGCGAGCCTCGGGTCGGCCGCCATCAGTGCCTCGATCTCCGCCTCGGCCTCGTCCGACAGCTTGAAGCCGTCCGGGCCGAAGAGCTTGATGCCGTTGTCCTCGAACGGATTGTGCGAGGCGGAGATCATCACGCCGAGGTCTGCACGGAGGGAGCGGGTGAGCATGCCGATGGCGGGCGTCGGCATCGGTCCGCAGAGCTGCACATCCATGCCGACGCTGACGAAGCCGGAGGCGAGCGCGAACTCGATCATGTAGCCCGAGCGCCGCGTGTCCTTGCCGATCACCACGGTGTGCCGGTGCGCCCCATTCGTGAAATGGGCGCCCGCGGCGCGGCCGAGCGCCAGTGCCACCTCGGAGGTCATCGGGTGGCGGTTGGCGCGGCCGCGGATGCCGTCGGTGCCGAAGAGCTTGCGTTCCATCCCGGCCCTATCGGCCGCGGGCGCCGTTCACGTCAAGCGCGCCGGCTGAACGCGAGCCAGAGCCCGCCGCCGATGAGGCAGAGGCCGGAGACGCGCTCGACCATCCGGACGCGGGCGCGGGTGAGGAGCGAGCCGGCCTTGCCGGCGGCGAGTGCATAGCCGCCGTCGAGGACCGTCGCCAGGCCCATGAAGGTCGCGCCGAGCACCATTGCCTGCAGCCCCGCGTCCGGCCCCGGCACGACGAATTGCGGGATTAGCGCACCGAAGAAGAAGAGCGCCTTGGGATTGGCCCAGATCACCAGGAAGCCCTGCCAGAAGAGCGCGCGGGAAGAGCGCATCGGCACCTGGTCGGCCGCGCCCAGCCGCCCGTCCGAGCGGAGGAGCCCGATGCCGAGCCATACGAGGTAGGCGGCGCCCACCAGCCGAACGACTTCGAAGAGCGTGGAGGCACCCGCCATCAGCGCCTCGAGCCCCAGCGCGAGCACGATCAGCATGGTGGCCAGCCCGAATTGCGTACCGGCGATGTTGAGCATGCCCGCCCGCGTGCCCTGGCGTAGGCTGTTGGCGACGATCACCGTGACGCTGGGCCCCGGCACGACGATGACGAGGGCGGAGGCGGCCGCGAAGGCCAGCCAGGCGGAGAGTTCGGGCATCGTGGAGTTCCTCGGTTGGACTGTGCCGCAAGCGAACGCAGCCCAGCCCCGGCCTGTCAATCGCTTCGGCGTGCTGCCTGGCGTGTCAGCCGAAGCCCGCCATCCCCGGGTCGGCCAGCGCGTGCCAGAGCCGGACGGCCTGCACCGTCTCCGACACGTCGTGGACGCGTAGCACATGCACGCCCTGTCCAAGCGCGAAGAGGCCGGCGCCGAGAGAGCCTGGCGCGCGGGCGGCCGCCGTCTCCGCCCCGCCGATGGTGCCGATGAAGCGCTTGCGCGACACGCCGAGAAGGATCGGGGCGCCGAGGCTGTGAAAGAGCGAGAGCCCGCGGAGCAATGCGAGATTGTGGGCCACCGTCTTGCCGAAGCCGATCCCGGGATCGATGAGCACCCGGTCTCGTGGGATCCCGAGGTCTTCGGCCGCCTCCAGCCGAGCTTCGAGGAAGTCGTAGACGTCGAGCAGCACGTCACCGTAGTGCGGGCTGCGCTGCATCGTCTGCGGATCGCCCTGAGCATGCATGAGGCAGAGTGCGGGCGCCTTGGCCGCCACCGCCGGCATTGCGGGGTCGTGGAGCATGGCGGAGACGTCGTTGAGGAGGGTCGCACCGGCTGCGAGCGCGGCGCGCGCGGTCGCCGCATGGCGCGTGTCGATGCTGAGGGGCAGGTCGCAGCCGGCAGCGCGCAGTCCCTCGATGACCGGGAGCACGCGGGCCTGCTCGGCGTCCGGCGGGACGGGCGTGGCGCCGGGACGGGTCGATTCGCCGCCGATATCGAGGATGTCCGCCCCCGTCGTCGCGAGCGCGAGCCCATGCGCCACCGCCGCCCCCGCCTGCGCATAGAGCCCGCCGTCCGAAAAGCTGTCGGGCGTCACGTTGACGATGCCCATGATCGCGGGGCGCCTCATTGCCATGGCATCGAGCGCCGGCAACGGGGGCCGCGCGCTTACGATCCGGCCGATCGCACTCTCCAGCCCCGGCAGCGTGGCGGCCGCTTCGAGCGGCAGTACCTCGGGTGCCTTGCCGCGCGCGAGCACCGCCACCTCCCGCACGCCGAGCGCGGTGCCCGCCAGCCGCCAGGCGCCCGGTAGTTCCAGTGAACAGGGGATTGCCCGCGTATAGGCTCGGGAAGCGTTCGTATTCATCCATCGCGCTTAGCGCAGCGGGGTGGACGGCTCCAGAACAAGGCTTCATCCGGCCCGGGGTGAGACATTATTAAACATGTAACTAGTGTAAAAAAATAGAAACCATATTCTTCATATGTGCATTATTGAAAACCCACCAGAACTCCGCTATTTCTCTGTCAACACACCCCCGCCTGGGATGGGGCAAGAGGAGAGAGACCATGGCCAAGCGCTTCATGCCGGTGGTGTTCGCCGCCAACGACCTGATCGAGGGCGATAGCATCTACCTCGCCACAGAGGGCTGGACGCGCGATGTGCGCGATGCCGTCGTCGCCGACACGCCGGAGCTGCGCGACATGCTGGCCGAGCGTGCCGCGGCCGATGCCGCCATCGTGGTCGGGCCTTACGACGTCGAAGTGAGCCTCGAAGCCGCGGGCCCCTGGCCCCTCAAGCGCCGCGAGCAGATCAAGGCTTCGGGCGCCACGACCATCCCGGTCGGACCTCAGGCACAGGTCGCCCGCGCTGCCTGATCCGGATCGCCCTCGGCTAGCGCGGGGGGGCGTTTCACTTCTGGAAACCGAGGAGTCGGCCCGCGGCCGCCGCTGGGCTAACTTGTGGATGCCGCGCGTCGCCCGGGCGTGCCGGCGACGGGACGTGGCCGGGAGGCGCCCATGTATCGCTACGACGAGTTCGATCACCGCTTTGTCGAGGAGCGCGTTGCCGAGTTCCGCGGGCAGGTTGCCCGCCGGCTCTCGGGTGAGCTGACGGAGGACGAGTTCAAACCGTTGCGGCTGATGAACGGCCTGTACCTTCAGCTACACGCCTACATGCTGCGCGTTGCCATCCCCTACGGCACGCTCGCCAGCCGGCAGATGCGCATGCTCGCCCATATCGCGGAGAAATGGGACCGGGGATACGGGCATTTCACCACGCGCCAGAACATCCAGTTCAACTGGCCCAAGCTCAACGATGTGCCGGACATTCTGGACGCGCTTGCCTCGGTCGAGATGCACGCGATCCAGACCTCGGGCAACTGTATCCGAAACGTGACATCGGACCCGCTTTCGGGCGTGGCGCCTGACGAGATCGAGGACCCGCGGATCACGGCCGAGGTGCTGCGCCAGTGGTCGTCGCTCCATCCCGAGTTCACGTTTCTCGGCCGCAAGTTCAAGATCGCGGTGACGGGCTGCGAGATCGACCGTGCCGCGATCGCGGTGCACGACATCGGGCTCGAGATCGTGCGGAACGATGCCGGCGAGGTGGGTTACCGCGTGCTGGTCGGCGGCGGGCAGGGCCGGTCGCCCTTCATTGCCAAGGAGCTGCGCGCGTTCCTGCCACGGAAGGATCTGCTGCCGTATCTGACGGCCGCGCTCCGCGTCTACAACCTGCACGGCCGACGGGACAACAAGTTCAAGGCGCGCATCAAGATCCTGGTGCACGAGCTGGGGATAGAGGCCTATCGCGATCAGGTCGAGGCGGCGTTCGAGGCGATGGACCGCGCGAGCGTTGCTGCGCCCTGGGAGGAATGGGAGCGGATCGGCGCGTATTTCGCGCTGCCGGATCTGCCGGCGCGGACGTCGGAGGATGCCGGCTTCGAGCGTGCGCAGAAGGTCGATCCGGCCTTTGCGCAGTGGGTCGAGCAGAACACGCATGCGCATCGTGTGCCCGGCTACCGCGCGGCGACCGTCTCGCTGAAGCCCGTGGGCGGGGTGCCGGGGGATGCGACGGCGGAGCAGATGCGCGTGCTGGCCGATCTCGCAGAGGCGCATTCGTCCGATGAGCTACGGATCACGCACGAGCAGAACGTGGTGCTGCCGCATGTGGCGCTGGCGGATCTTCACAAGCTCTACCGCGCGCTGGCGGGCATCGGGCTCGACGCGCCCAATCGCGGGCTGATCACGGACATCATCGCCTGCCCGGGGCTCGATTACTGCGCGCTGGCGACGGCACGCTCGATCCCCGTGGCGCAGGCGATCTCGAACCGCTTCGGCTCGACCGGGCGGCAGGCGGAAATCGGGCCGCTCGCCATCAAGATCTCCGGCTGCATCAATGCCTGCGGACACCACCACGTGGCGCATATCGGCATCCTGGGCCTCGATAAGGCGGGGGTGGAGAGCTATCAGATCACGCTCGGCGGGGAGCCCGCGGACGGGCCCGCCATCGGGGAGCGAACGGGCCCCGGCTTCGGCTTCGACGAGGTGCCGGACGCCATCGAAACCATCGTGAACCGCTATCTCGAGCTCCGCGAGAACCCGCGGGAGACGTTCCTGCAGGCCTATCGCCGGCTCGGCATGGCGCCCTTCAAGGAGGCGCTCTATGAGGCTGCTTGATCGCACGGGCGAGATCGCCGACGCGTGGGCCCTTGTCGAGGGCGAGGAGCCGGCGCCGGACACGCCCGCTATCCTGCCGCTGGCGCGGCTCGACGAGGCGCTGAGGCTGGCCGCGGAACGGCCGGGCGAGATCGGCATCCATCTGCCGAACGATGCGGATCCACACGTCCTGACCCCTCATTTCGCCGCGCTCGCCATCGTTTCGGTCGATTTCCCGTCCTTTGCGGACGGGCGTGGCTTCTCGATCGCCAAATGCCTGCGCCTCCTCGGCTATGGGGGTCGGCTCCGCGCCCGCGGGCCGGTGATTGCCGATCAGTTCGCCTATCTTCTGGAATGCGGGTTTGACGAGGTGTGGCTGCCGACGAGCGTGGCGCAGCGCCAGCCCGTGGAAAGCTGGCTCGCCCAGCTCGGAAAGGTCAGCCTTGCCTATCAGCGGGGCGGGACGGCCGCGGGGCCTGCCCGCGCGTCCATCCTCGAACAGCGCCGCACGGCAGGCGCGCAGGGGACGTGGCCATGAGCCGTCGGATCAGCCCGGCGGAGATCGCGGCCCCGCGCATACTGCGCCCATCGGCCCGCGCGACGGCCGAGGCGCTGAACGCGATCCATGGCGAGAGCGCGGCGGAGACGATCCTGGCGGAGGCGCTGGCGATCCACGAGCCGGGCTCGGTCGCCATGGTCTCCTCCTTCGGGGCGGACAGCGCCGTGCTCTTGCACATGCTCTCCCGCCTCGCACCGGCGACGCCCGTCCTGATGCTCGAGACGGGCATGCTGTTCGCCGAGACGCTCGCCTACCAGCGGGATCTGTCTGCCTATCTGGGCCTCGAGGATGTGCGGCTCGTCCGGCCCGATACGACGGAGGTTGCGCGGGAGGATCGCGACGGGCGGCTGCATGAGCGGCTGCCGAACACCTGCTGCGATCTCAGGAAGACGAGACCGCTAGAGCGGGCGCTCCGCCCCTTCGAGGCCTGGATTACGGGGCGCAAGCGCTTTCAGGCAACGACCCGTTCGGGCCTCCGACCCTTCGAGGCGGAGGAGGGCACGACGCGGCTGAAGGTGAATCCGCTCGCCGGCTGGGACGGCGCCATGCTGGCCGGCTACAGGGATCGCCACGCCCTGCCGCCGCATCCGCTGGTGGCGGAGGGTTACCCCTCCATCGGCTGCGCGCCCTGCACGACGCCCGTCGCCGACGGCGAGGATCCCCGCGCCGGGCGCTGGCGCGGCCAGGAGAAGGTCGAGTGCGGCATCCATTTCGACGGCAAGAACTGGGTGCGCACCGCCGCCGGCCTGCCCTGAGCGTCGAGCCGCCGAAGCAAGCGGGATCGCGGCTGGTCGCCGCGATGCTCTATGGTGGTCTCTGCGGCATCGACCTTGGGCGAAATAGCGGGCGGTGGCGAAGCCGGCTTTGCCAGTCGCAAGATCACTCGTCGACGGAACGGGGCCCGCGAACCGGCCGCTCTGCCCGTGCCTCAGGACTTGCTGCGGCGGATGACGGCGGTGCCTACCGGAGTGTCGCCCATGATGCGCTCGAGATGCCAGAGACCGTCCTCGCGCGGGCGGAAATAGACGTCGACCTCGATATTCGGCTTGGCCATCATCTTGGGCTTGAAGCCCGAGAGACGGGCATACTCGCCGTGGCAGCGGATCTCGCCCGATGCGTTCGGCTCGCCTGCGGGGCCGAGGGTGATGGAGAAGTGGCGGCGGGCGTCGAAGATCTCGACTCGCCGGTCGCAGAGATGCGCTTCTTCGCTCGGTGCGAGGCCCGCCAGGATGGCGCTCACCGGATCGAGCCGGCCCGCCTGGTCCGCCGGGTCGATGGCCCAGGGCTTGTCGTCGTATTCCGGCTCGGCCCGCACTTCGGGCGCGCCGTTGCGGTAGCGCATCTCCACCTGCCGGTCCTTGCGCGGATTGACGGTCTTGGACTGGAAGTGACGCGGCACGAGCGCGAGGAGGCCCCCCACCGGCTGGCCCAGGGCGGCGGGGGTGAGGCTGCCTTCGACGCGTGCCTCGACCCAGGCTTCGTAGAGCGAGCCGACGAAGCCGGCCGTGATGACGCGCGCCTCGGCCTGATAGTCGTCGGCGCCGATGCGGCTCTTTATCGACAGATCGGCCGCCTTGACGCCGCCGATGAAGAGCTCGAACGCGCCGTCCAGCGGGACGGGTGGGGGCGAGCCCGGCCGCAGGGATGAGGCGCCGGCCGGCTCGGCAAGGCCAATGACCGCACATAGCGTTGCAGCAAACCGGAGGCCGGCCGTCCTGCGGCGGGCGATGACGCCGTGGCGCCTGTCAGTCGCGCAGATCATGGTCGGCCTCCTGTCCGCGGCCGCAGCCGGTCGACCGGTCGGCAGCCATCCATTCCAAATAGCGCGCCGCGCGTCGGGCGGCCATGCTGCAATACGGGCCTCGACGCGTTTCCGTCGCAGGTGTCGCCGCCGAGCACGCCGGTTTGCCAGCCCCAGCCGCGCGGGCTAGACCCGCGGCGCCTGGCCCAAGCCGCCAGCGCAGTGAGATAGGAGCGGCGCGGCGCAATGGAAGCCGGCGAGATTGACGCCCTTGTGAACGGCATCCGGAGGGGCGACCGCCGTGCGCTCGCGCGCGGCATCACGCTGGTCGAATCGACCTCGTCGCGCCATCGCGCCGCCGCGCGCATGCTCCTGACGCGGCTTGCGGAGGGCCCCGGAGCGTCCGCACGGCGTATCGGCCTCTCGGGCACGCCGGGCGTCGGCAAGTCGAGCTTCATCGAGGCGCTGGGCGGACGGCTGGTCGCGGTGGGGCACCGGGTGGCGGTACTGGCGGTCGATCCGTCCTCGGCGCGCACGGGCGGGTCCATCCTGGGCGACAAGACGCGGATGGAGACGCTCGCCCGCGCGCCCGAGGCCTTTATCCGACCCTCTCCGGCCGGGCGGGAGCTTGGCGGCGTGGCCCGGCGCACGCGCGAGGCGATCCTGTTGGTCGAGGCTGCGGGCTATGATGTGGTGCTGGTCGAGACAGTGGGCGTCGGACAGTCCGAGACCGCGGTTGCGGAGATGACGGATGTCTTCTGCCTGCTGCTGGCGCCGGGGGGCGGGGACGAGCTGCAGGGCGTGAAACGCGGGATCATGGAGCTCGCCGATCTCATCGTGATCAACAAGGCGGACGGGCCCATGAAGCGCGTGGCCGAGGCAACGCGCGCCGACTATCAGGGCGCGCTCCATCTTCTCCGCCGAAGGCCGGGCGACCCGGAGGGCTTTCCGAAGGCGCTGACGGCTTCCGCCGCGACGGGTGAGGGGGTCGACGGTGTTTGGGAGGCGCTGACGGCGCTCGACGACTGGCGGGCTGCCGAGGGCTGGCGCGAGAAGCGGCGGGCCGAGCAGTCGCTTGCCTGGTTTCGCCAGTCGCTCGAGCGCGGGCTCCTCGACCCGCTAGCGCGCGCACCCGGGGGGGGCGCGCGGGGGGGGGGGGGGGGGGGGCCGGCCCCCCCCCCCCCCCCCAAGAATACAGTATTTGTGTCATGCAGCAGGTAGGGAACTGGAACTTATCACCTAGGGTGCAAAATGTAAAATGGAGGGGTATAGGTCCTCCAAATACTTGCGCGAACATTTCGTCCAACTTTGTCACATGGGACACTAGACAATCGCACCCGCCATGCCTTCGCCTTACTATTATGGTGAAACCC
>JBCCDG010000135.1:0-11677 GCA_039030915.1 Pseudomonadota bacterium
ACTCACTTTCAACGTCGACGGCGAGACGCTGGCGCTCGAGGCCACCCTCACGCTTCTGCAGGATCGCGACCGCGCCAAGCGCGAATCGGCGGGCCGCGCCGTGGCGCAGGTGCTGGGCGAGAACATCCGTCTCTTCACGCTCATCACCAACACGCTGGCCAAGGAGAAGGAGATCGAGGACCGCTGGCGCAAGATGCCGGCACCCGATCACGGCCGCCACCTGGCCAACCAGGTCGAGCCCGAGGTCGTCGATGCCCTACGCGAGGCAGTGAGCGCGGCCTATCCCCGCCTCAGCCATCGCTACTATGCGCTCAAGGCGAAGTGGCTGGGCCTTGAAAAGCTTGAGTATTGGGATCGCAACGCCCCGCTGCCGCAGGCCGAGGACAAGGTGATCGGCTGGGACGAGGCCAAGGACACGGTGCTGGGTGCCTATGAGGGCTTCAGCCCGAAGATGGCGGAGCTTGCAGCGCCCTTCTTCACCGAGGGCTGGATCGATGCGCCGGCCTCGCCTGGCAAGTCCCCGGGCGCCTTCGCGCATCCGACGGTGGTCGACGCCCATCCCTTCGTGCTCCTCAACTATCTCGGCAAGCCGCGCGACGTGATGACCCTCGCGCATGAGCTTGGCCACGGGGTGCATCAGCGCCTCGCCGCAGCGCAGGGCGAGCTTCTGAGCTCCACCCCCCTGACGCTCGCCGAGACGGCCAGCGTCTTCGGCGAGATGCTGACCTTTCGCCGCCTGCTTGCCGCCGAGACCGATCCTGCGCGGCGCAAGCAGCTTCTGGCAGGCAAGGTCGAGGACATGATCAACACGGTGGTCCGTCAGATCTCGTTCTACGAGTTCGAGCGGCGTGTGCATGCCGAGCGGCGGGAGGGCGAGCTTTCCTCCGAACGGCTCGGCGAGATCTGGCTGGAGGTGAGTACCGAGAGCCTCGGGCCGGCAATGCATTTCGAGGAGGGCTACGAGACCTTCTGGGCCTACATCCCCCACTTCATCCACTCGCCCTTCTACGTCTACGCCTATGCCTTCGGCGACGGCCTCGTGAACGCGCTCTATGCGGTCTACGAGAAGGGCGATCCGGGCTTTCAGGACCGCTACTTCGAGATGCTCGCCGCCGGCGGCTCCAAGCACCACAAGGAACTCCTTGCGCCCTTCGGCCTCGATGCGTCCGATCCTGCCTTCTGGAACGAGGGGCTGAACCTCATCGACCGCTTCATCACTGAGCTCGAGGGGATGGACTGACAGCACCAGTCCTCGCGAAAGCGTTCACAAGCCCGCGCGGGGTTCTCCTTCCGCTTTCGCCAAGGATGGCGCAGCGGTAGTCTCCGTTGCGTGGCTGGGCCCGCCTGCGCGCGGGGCGTGAGGATGGTTGGTAGGCGATGCCGGATTATCGGAGGCGGGCGCTGCTGAGCGCGGTGATGGCCATCACGGCGCTTCCGTCTGCCTTCGCCAGCAGGCGGCTCCTTACCGATGCGGATGTGGAGGCGGCGCAGCGCATCGTCTCCGCCCCACAGGCCACGGGGCGCCATCGCGTCCTTTTTGTCGGTAATTCGTTCACTTACGGCCATGACGTGCCGGGTCGCGTCGCTGCCCTTGCAACGGGTGCAGGTCATCGTCTGGAGATCGCGCTCCTCGCCGAGGGCGGTGCCCGTCTCGCACAGACGCTCGCCCGGCCCGGTGTCCGCGCGGTGCTCGAGGCTGCAGGGTGGGACGCGATCGTCCTGCAGGACCACAGCACCACCGCCTTCGACCCTGCGTACCGTCATGACGGCGCCGCGGCGATCCGCTATGCGGCCGCGGTCGCGGCCCCCCGCCCGGTCCTCGTCGTCACCCCGTGGGCGCGTGCGCCGGGCCATCCGATCTACGAGGAAGGCGCGCTCATCCGCGCCGGGCTGGAGCAGCCCGCGGACCCGGATCACATGACCGAGGCAACGGCCCGCCACTTCGAGGCCGTGGTTGCGGAGGCGGGGCAGGAGGAAGGGCGGCAGGTCCATTTGGCTCCCGTCGCGCGGCGCTGGCTGGCCGCGAGCCGCCAGGGCGCCCCCCTTTACGGACCCGATCGCTACCACGCCTCGCCAGAGGGCGCCTCGCTGGTTGCCGGGGTGGTCTGGGAAGCGCTCGCGCCGCTCTTGTCGGCGCAGCGGTGAGCTTGGGGACAACACTCTAGGTTTGCCGCCGGCCTCTCCAGCCGAGCAGCACCAGGCCCGTAAGCAGCAGCGGCAGGCCCGCCGGTAGCGGCACCTTCGGCGCCCCGTCGATCTCGAACACCCCGATGGCGAAGTCCTCGAAATCATAGAAGTTCCCGCCGGGGTCCCCCATCAGGATCTCGCGCAGCGTGCCCATGGTGTAGCTGCCGAGGAAGAGCGCGGTGAGCGGATCGCCCAGACTCGGGTCGGGCAGGTTGTCGAGCTCGATGCGAAATGTGCTGGCGTTGATCGTGAAGTCGGGCCCCGCCGCGGTGAAGAATGTGTCGGGCGCCGGGCTCCCGCCGGGCGTGAAGTCCGGGAACAGGCCCAGCTCGCCCGGGATGATGAAGGTGTCGTTGAAGGCGGTGTTGGAGGCGTTCGAGATGGTGATCGAATGCGCCGCCGTCGGCAGCGTGAGAAAAAGCGGATTGCCGCTGAAGGCCTGCCAGGTCGCGTTGTGAGGAAACTCGGCACGAAAGACGAAGTCGGCGCCGCCGATGCCAAGCGGATCACCGGCACGAGGCAGCAGAATGGCAGTGATCTGTATGCCGAGGGCGGCGGCATGGGCGCTACCTGCCGAGACGAGACCGAGGAGAAGGGTCGAGACAAGGGCGAGTGCTCGCATTGCAGTACATCCGTTGGTTGTTGACGCAACGATAGCGGCCCGCGGTGACAGTGCAACGACAGCGCGCCCTGCGCTTGCAAATCCCGGCATCGGTGGTAGCTCAGCGGCCTGATCCAGGGATGCCTGCCCAAGGAACGAGCCGATGAACGACCTCAGTCCGATCCGGGAGAAATACATCGCCGCCGTCGCCGATGCGGCCGACGAGGCGGCGATCGAGGAAGTGCGGGTCGGCGCGCTCGGCAAGAAGGGCGAGATCAGCCTGATGATGCGCGAGCTCGGCCGCATGACGCCGGAGGAACGGCAGAGCGCGGGGCCGGCGCTCAACGCGCTCAAGGACGAGATCAACGCGGCCATCACCGCGCGGAAGTCGAGCCTGGCCGACGCTGCACTGGCCGAGCGGCTCGCGAGCGAATGGCTCGACCCCACGCTCGAGCCCCGGCCGATGCCGCAGGGCACGATCCACCCCGTCTCCCAGGTGCAGGAGGAGATCGCGGCCATCTTCGCCGATCTCGGCTTCGAGGTGGCCGAGGGGCCGCAGATCGAGGAAGACTGGTACAACTTCGACGCGCTCAACATTCCCGCGGAACATCCGACGCGCACGGAGATGGACACCTTCTATATGTCACGGGCTGAGGGTGATGAGCGCCCGCCCCATGTGTTGCGCACCCATACCTCGCCCGTGCAGATCCGGGGCATGCAGGCGCGCGGCGCGCCCTGCCGCTTCATCTGCCCTGGCCGCGTCTACCGGGCGGATTATGACCAGACCCACACGCCGATGTTCCACCAGGTCGAGGGGCTGGCGATCGACCGCGACGTCTCGATGGCCAACCTCAAATGGACGCTGGAGGAGTTCTGCCGCGCCTTCTTCGAGCTGCCGGAAGTGGAGCTGCGCTTCCGCGCCTCGCATTTCCCCTTCACCGAACCCTCGGCCGAGGTCGATATCCGCTGTTCGTGGGAGGGTGGCCAGCTCAAGCTGGGCGAGGGAGACGACTGGATGGAGATCCTGGGCTCCGGCATGATCCACCCGCATGTCCTGCGCTCCGGCGGGATCGATCCGGATGCGTGGCAGGGCTTCGCCTTCGGCATAGGGATCGATCGGGTGACGATGCTGAAATACGGCATCCCGGATCTCCGTGCCTTTTTCGACAGCGATCTCCGTTGGCTCCGGCATTACGGCTTCGCGGCGCTCGACACGCCGACCCTCCATGCCGGGCTCAGCCGGTGAGGGCGGCATGAGAGCGTCCTGCCGCTGCGGACGGGTCGCCTGGCGCGTCTCCGCCGAGCCGATGCACCTCGCCTACTGCCATTGCATCGACTGCCGCCGCGCGACCGGAGCGCCGGTTGCCGCGCTAGCAGGCTTCCGGGACGAGGACCTGGTGCTGGAGGCGGCGGCGCCCGAGACCTATTCCGAGCGGGAGGGGGTCGAGCGGCTCTTCTGCGCCGTCTGCGGCAGCCCGCTCGGCTACCGGGACGCGCGGCTCCCCAGCGAGACCTATCTGGCGATCGTCGCCTTCGGGGACGAGGACGCGGCGCGCATGGCACCGGACCGTCATTCCTTTGCGGGCGGCCGCATGCCCTGGTTCGACACGACGGACGATCATCCGCGCCATGCCGCCACCTCCCGCCCGCGCGCTGCGCCCGGCGATGGCTGACGGTTCGGCGCTCCTCCGCGGTTTCCCGCCGGGCCTGATCGGGGAGATCGCATCCCTCCACGGCCGCTTCTACGGCGCGGGCTGGGGCTTTGGCACCGGGTTCGAGGCGACGGTCGCGACCGAGGTAGCCGCGTTTTCCTGGCGCTACGACCCGGCGCGCGACCTCGTCCTCTCCGCCTGGGATGGCGACCGGTTGGCGGGAACAGTCACCATGGACGGTGCGCCGGACGAGGTGCCCGAGGGCGTGCCGGGCAAGCTCATGCAGCTACGCTGGTTCATCGTAGCGCCCTCTTCGCAGGGCACCGGGCTTGGTCGTCGGCTCATGGACGGGGCCCTCGCCTTCGCCGATGAGGCCGGCCCGCGCCCCGTGGTCCTTCACACGATGGCGGGGCTCGACCGGGCGCGCGCGCTCTACGAGAGCCGCGGCTTCCGATTGATCGGCGAGGCGGAGGCGGTCCGCATGGGCGAGCCGCAGGTCAAGCAGACGTTTCTGCGCGACGCTATCGGCAGAGCAGCACCGCATGGCGCCTGATCGGCTCTTCGCGATTCCCCCCGCTGTGGCGGCCTGCTAGGGTCCGGCCGTCCGGCAGAATAAGGGGGTCATCATGCCGTTTCTCTCCAAGCTCCGCCGCTCGAGCCCGCCCGAGAACGAGGCGATCGCGCGCGCGGTCCTCACGCCCACAGTCTCGGCGATCATGGCGGACGGGGACATGCAGGCCGAGGAGATCAGCCAGCTCTCCAACCTCTGCACCTTCAGCCCGATCTTTCACAACATCGACCCTGCGCGCCTGGCCGAGATCGTGAAGGAACTGATCGCCGAGATCATGGAAGAAGGCGGCGCGAAGAAGCTCGACGAGGCGGCGGCGCTCATGGACCATGGCCTTCGCGAGACCGCTTTCTGCTTCGTCGTGCGCATCGTGATGGCGGATGGCAGCGTTACCGACCATGAGAAGATGGCGCTCGAGAAGATTGCGGATGTGCTCACGCTCGACGCCGGCACCGTGGCGCAGATCTATACGGTCGTGCAGATGATGCAGCGCCCCGCCTGAGCGGTCGCGCCGGCGCGGCTTCGCGCCTTGACCCTCCCGCCGCCTCGGGCTCTAAGCCGCGGTCGAGAGACCGTGGTGACAAGGGCCGATTGCGGCGGCGAGGGACAGCATGAAGTTCACCCTTTCCTGGCTGAAGGAGCATCTCGAGACCGAGGCGAGCCTCAGCGAGATCCTAGAGGCGCTCACCGATCTCGGCCTCGAGGTCGAGGGCGTCGAGAACCCGGCCGAGGCGCTTGCTCCCTTCACCATCGCGCGCGTTATCGAGGCGGTGCAGCACCCGAATGCGGATCGCCTCCGCCTTTGCCGCGTCGAGACCTACCCCCAGGGTCCCGACGGGCCCGCGGAGGAGGTGCAGGTCGTCTGCGGCGCGCCCAATGCGCGGACGGGGCTGGTCGGCGTCTTCGCGCCGCCGGGCACGCATGTGCCGGGGACGGGCGTGGATCTCAAGCCCGGCGTCATCCGCGGGGTCGAATCCAACGGCATGCTCTGCTCCGAACGGGAGATGATGATCTCCGACGACCATGACGGCATTATCGACTTGGCCCCGGATGCGCCGCTTGGTGTGAAATACGTGGACTATGCGGGGCTCGACGATCCGGTGATCGAGATCGCGATCACGCCCAACCGGCCGGACGCGCTGGGTGTGGGCGGCGTGGCGCGGGACCTGGCGGCGCGTGGCCTCGGTCGGCTGATCACGCCGGGGATCGAGCCGGTGCCCGGGCGGTTCCCGTGCCCGATCGGCGTCGAGATCGACGCGGACACGATGGAGAAGGGCTGCCCCGTCTTCGCGGGTCGCGTCATCCGGGGCGTTAAGAACGGGCCGAGCCCGGACTGGCTGCAGTCCCGCCTCCGCGCCATCGGCCTGCGCCCGATCTCGGCGCTGGTCGACATCACGAATCTCATCACTTTCGACAGGGCGCGACCTCTCCATGTCTTCGATGCGGACAAGGTGGCGGGCTCCGGCCTGCGTGTTCATTTCGCCAGGGGTGGCGAGACGCTCACGGCGCTGGACGAGCGGGAATACACTCTCGAGCCGGGCATGATGGCGATCTCGGACGCCGAAGGTGTCGAGTCCATCGCCGGGATCATGGGCGGGGCGGCGACGGGCTGTACGGAAGAGACGGTCAATGTCTTCGTCGAGAGCGCCTATTGGGACCCGGTGACGATCGCGGCCACGGGGCGGCGGCTCAAGATCAATTCGGACGCGCGCTACCGCTTTGAGCGCGGCATCGACCCTGCCTTCACGCCCGTGGGGCTCGAGCAGGCGACGGCGCTGATCCTCGAGCTCTGCGGGGGCGAACCCTCGGAGGTCATCATCGCCGGCGCGGTGCCGGATACGAGCCGTCGCTATGCGCTTCAGCCAGCGCGCGTCTCAAGCCTCGTCGGCCTCGACATCCCCGTAGCGGAGCAGCGGCGCATCCTGGAGGCGCTGGGCTTCGGCGTAACGGAGGGCGGCGAGCGCTTCGAGGTTTCGGTGCCGTCCTGGCGGCCGGACGTGCACGGCGAGGCCGATCTCGTGGAGGAGATCGCCCGCGTCGCTTCGCTCACCAAGCTGCCATCGGTGCCGCTTCGCCGCGTTGAGCCCGGGGTGGCGCGCGCCGTGCTGACGCCGATGCAGCGGCGCGAGGGCGCGGCACGGCGCGCGATGGCTGGGCGCGGGCTCAACGAATGCGTTCACTACACCTTCTGCTCGGAAAAGGAGGCCGCGCTCTTCGGCGGCGGGGACCCGCTCATGCGGCTCGAGAACCCCATCTCGGTCGAGATGGTGGAGATGCGCCCGTCCCTACTGCCGGCGCTGCTGGCGGCATCGGCGCGGAATCAGGCGCGGGGCGCGGCAAGCCTTGGTCTCTTCGAGGTTGGCCCAGCGTTCCACGGGCCCGAACCCGGGGAGCAGGCGACGGAGGCGGCGGCGGTACGCGCCGGGCAGGCCGGGCCGCGGCACTGGGGCGAAGCGCGCCGGGGCGTCGATCTCTACGACGCAAAGGCGGATGCGCTTGCCTGCCTCGCAGCCATCGGGCTCGATGTCGGCAAGGTGTCGGTGGCGACGGGGGAGGCGCCGGACTGGTTCCATCCCGGCCGTTCCGCGGCGCTGAAGCTGGGGCCGAAGAACACCCTTGCGGTCTTCGGCGAGCTCCATCCCAGGGTGCTGGAGGCGCTCGATGTGAAGGGTCCGGCCGTGGCGGCGGTGGTGATGCTGGCCGCGGCGCCCTTCCCGAAGAAGAAGGGCACGGGGCGTGCGGCGCTCAGCGTGTCGGACCTGCAGGCGGTGGAGCGCGACTTCGCCTTCGTCGTGCCGGAGCGGACGGAGGCCGAAGCGATTCTCCGCGCGGCGCGGTCGGCGGAAAAGAAGCTGATTGAGAGCGCGCGGGTCTTCGACGTCTTCGAGGGCAAGCGCGCGTCGGAGCAGCTTGGCGTGGGCATGAAGTCCGTCGCCATCACCGTCCGCCTCCAGCCCACGCAGCAGACGCTGACGGAGAAGGAGATCGAGGCGGTGGCTGAGAAGGTCGTCGCGGGCGTCTCCTCCGCCACGGGGGCGACGCTCCGGAGCTGATACCGCAGGTCTCGCAGCCAGCGGGGCGGGCCGGCGTTTGCCCGGTCGACGCGCCCCGGCCCTGCGGCATCGGGCCGCCCACCCACCAGCCCGCCCCCAGAGGCGCGCTGCCCGTCGGTCCGGGCCGTTGCGGCGGGGCATGCGCTCGCCTCATGGTTGCGTATTCTTAGCATCAAGGATGCATTTGCCCTTGCGTTCACTGCGACGATCGTGACCGTTGCATCGAGCAATCGTAACGGAGGATCGCGATGCTTCAGGAATTCAAGGACTTCGCCGTCAAGGGGAATGTCGTCGACATGGGCGTCGGCATTGTCATTGGCGCGGCGTTCACCACCATCGTCACGAGCTTTGTCGAGGACATCGTGAACCCGATCATCGGGCTCTTCACGGGCGGGATCGACTTCTCGGGCCTCTATCTCAACCTTTCGGGCCAGGACGTGGGCTCCGCCGCCACGGCCAAGGAGCAGGGCCTCGCGGTGATCACCTACGGCGTGTTCATCAATGCCGTCATTTCCTTCCTGATCGTCGCCTGGATCCTGTTCTTCGTGATCAAGGGCGTGAACGCCCTGAAGCGCGCGGCCGAGGAGGCCCCGAAGGCGGAGGAAACGCCGGAGCCTGCTGCGGATGTGAAGCTTCTCACCGAGATCCGCGATCTCCTGGCCAACGGCCGGCAGGCGGGCTGAAACCGCTTCAGAGCACGAGGGCCGTGATGGCGAGATAGGTCGCCATCGCGGCCACCAGCGCGCCGACCATATGGCGAAAGGCGATGCCGACGACGATGCCCGCGAGTGCGCCGGCAAGTCGGGCCGGATCGCCAGTCAGAGCGCCGTCCTCGAGGAAAAGCATGGGCGCCGTGATGGCGGGCAGCACCGTCACCGGCACGAAGCCGAGCGCGCGGCGCATCGGCGCCGGTACTTCGCGCCCCGCCATCAGGCCGAGGAACGACAGGCGGATGAGATAGGTGGCGGCGCCGAGCCCGAGGATCAGCGTCCAGATCTCAGCGCTCGTCAAGAGACCGCCCTCTGGCGTCGCGCCTCGACCGCCATGCCCACGGCGATGCCCGCCGCCGAGGCCGCAACGAGGCCGAGGCTGTGCGGCAGGCCCGCAAGCGCCACCGCCAGTACGGCCGCGGTCAGTGCCGCAGCGACATTCGCGGTTCCGCGGATCAGGGGCGCGGTGATGGCGAGAAAGCAAGCGGGCACGGCGAATTCGAGCCCCCAACGGTCCGGCAGCCCCTCCCCGATCAGCGCTCCGCCAAGTGTGGCGAGGATCCAGACGCTGGTGGTACTGACGCCCACGCCGAAATAGAAGCCGAGCCTGTCCGTCAGCGGCTCGTCCTGCCGGGCATAACGCGCCATCGAGACGGCGAAGGCCTGGTCATGCAGGAAGAAGGCGGCCGGTACGCGCCAGAGCATGCCCGCGCCCTGCCACTTCACGGCGAGGGCGGCGGAATACATCGCCATGCGCAGATTGACGACGGCGCCGGTGAGGATGGCGACCATCACGGGCCCGCCGTCTTCGAGAACCGAGAGGGCGGCGAGCTGCGATGCGCCGGCTGTGACGATCACGGTGTAGGCCATCGTCTCGGTCAGGCTGAACCCGGCCTCGACGGCAATGGTGCCGAAGACGACGCCGAAGGGAACTACCGCAAGCCAGACGGGTATCGACGCCCAAAGCCCCGCAGCGAAACCGCGACGGGACGGCGCGACGCCGGCAGGCTGGGAGGCGGGGCCGGCCGGCTGGCCAATGGTCGCGTTCTCGTCCGTCATCCCTGCGCACATAGTCGGGCGCGCCCGTCGCCGCCACGCCGTTTTTCGTGATGGCGCGCCGAAGCGTCCGTGATCTGCTCATCACGATGCGGTCCGCAGCGCTTGAGCGGCGTCACGGTTTGGCGCATGATGACACAAGGCGATGGATCCTTGGGGAAGGGTACAGTGCCGTTTGGGGGTGCGCCTGACCGGCTTGGGTATGGGCGAGAGAGAGGGAGGGGATGCCATGCATCAGCTCGGGCTCATGCGCCTTGTGCGCATCGCGCTTGTCTTCGTGGCGGCCGTGCTGGTGGCGGCACAGATGTTCATGATCGTCGCGGCCGAGACGGTGGCAGGGACCGAGGCCGCTCCGCACGCGACGAACGCCTGGGCTGCCATCAGGCTGGACGCGCCGGGCGATCTGGACGCACTCGGCGTTGTCTGGTTCGACGGTGCCGCGCCGACGGGGGCGCTGACGACCGGCGCGCTGCCCGGCGAGGTTTCGCGCCGGCATGCCTCGGCGTCGGCGGCGATCCTGCGTTGAGAGAAGGCGCAGACCGCGCGGCATTGGCCCGTGGGATTGCGAAGGGAGGTTCCCGGGCTTAAGCCTGCTTGGCGGGCGCGGGGCCCGTGCTGAGACCCGTCGACGATGTCCGATTTCCTGATTGCGCCCGATCCGGGCGACCGCCGGCTGACGCGCAGCGTGCGCGGGCTCGACCACCACGGCGAGATCGCGGAGATCCGCGTGGTCGAGGAGCGGTCCCTTACCATCTTCCTCAACGCGCAGGAGATCGTCACTGCCATGACGATCGGGGACTATCCCGAATACCTGGCACTCGGCTACCTCCTCAATCAGGGCATGCTGCGTACGGATGACAGGGTCACGTCGGTCGATTTCGACGAGGAGCTGGAGACCGTGGTCGTCCGCACCGAGAGGGCGACGGACTACGAGGAGAAGCTCCGCAAGAAGACGCGCACCTCGGGCTGCGCGGTGGGCACCGTCTTCGGCGATGTCATGGAGGGGCTGGAGGGGCTGACCCTGCCGCCTGCCGAGATCCGCACCAGTGAACTCTATGCTCTGGCCAAGGCGATCAACACGGCGCCGAGCCTCTACTTGGAAGCAGGTGCGATCCACGGCACGGTGCTTTGCGAAGGCGGTCGGCCCCGTGTCTTCATGGAGGATGTCGGCCGGCACAATGCGGTCGACAAGATTGCGGGCTGGATGTTCCGCGAGGGCGTGAGCGGGGCGGACAAGCTCCTCTACACCACCGGCCGGCTGACCTCGGAGATGGCGATCAAGACGGCGCTGATGGGCATTCCCATCCTCGCCTCCCGCTCCGGCTTCACCGCCTGGGGCGTGGATCTCGCGCGCCAGGTCGGGCTCACCCTCATCGGCCGGATGCGCGGCGAGCGCTTCGTCTGCCTCTCCGGCCAGGAGCGGCTGGTCTATGACGCCGAGACGCGCGGCGCCGAGGAGGACCCCAGGCATCGGCGCAAGGGCGCGACAGTATGAGCAGCCCCGTCGGTAGCGAAGCGCAGGCCGATGCGATCGCGGCTGCACGCAAGTTCATCGCGGCACGTCAACGACCGGATTGGCATACCGTCGCGGCGGTCGTGCTTACGGCGGCGGGGAGGCGGCACATCGGGATCAATCTCGACAGCGTCCTCCCGCGCGCCAGCGTCTGCGCCGAGCCGGTCGCCTTCGGCATGGCCGTGGCCGAGGATGCGGACGATCGGGTCGTGTTCTGCGCGGCGGTGAACAGGCGGGGCGAGGTCATACCGCCTTGCGGTCCTTGTCGCGAACTGATGATGGACTTTGCGCGTGATGCCATCGTCGGCTTGCCGCTCGCAGGAGGGGACCCGATGGC
>JBCCDG010000136.1:0-11657 GCA_039030915.1 Pseudomonadota bacterium
GCGCCCATCCGGGTGAAGTGCTCGCTCTCGAGGCGGAAGAAGCTGATGGGGTCGTCCTTGAACGTGTCGACGCCGAGGGAGATCACCAGCGCCTCCGCACCGAAGGATGCGATGCGGGCGAGTGCGTCGTCGAGCGCGGAAGACCAGGCCGCCCATTCCGTGCCGCGGGGGAGCGGATAGTTGAGGGTAAAGCCCTGACCCGCACCCTCCCCGGTCTCGTCAGCCCCGCCGAGATAGTGCGGGAACGCCTCGAGCGGGTCGCCGTGGAGCGAGAGGAAGAAGATGTCCGCCCGGTCGTAGAAGATCGCCTGGGTCCCGTTGCCGTGATGGAAATCGACGTCGAGGATGGCGACGCGGGGCACACCGGCGTCCCGCAGGGACTGGGCCGCCAGGGCCGCGTTGTTGAGAAAGCAGTAGCCCCCGTACATATCCTGCGCCGCGTGGTGTCCGGGCGGCCGGCAGAGGGCGAAGGCCGCACGCTCCCCGCCCGAGACGCACCCTGCGGCGGTGAGGGCGACATCCGCCGCGGCGCGGGCCGCCTCCCACGTCCCGCCGGAGATCGAGGTCTCCCCGGCCAGCGCATAGAAGCCGAGCTTGCCGTCGATGAAGGGGGGCACGACCATGCGCGGCATGCGGCGGGAGGGCCAGACGGTGGGGATCGCCTCGCCCTTCATGCCGGCGGCCTGCCACTCGTCCCATGCCGTCTCGAGAAAGGTGAGATAGTCGTCATCGTGGATGCGGCGGAGAGGGCTGGGCCCGTGCTCGAGGGGCTCGCGCACCTCTCCGAGCCCCACCTCTCGGACGCGGCCCAGGATGTACTCCACCCGCTCCGGACACTCGAAGGGCGGGACGAGCTCGCCACCGCAAAGCTCCGTCCTGGGCGCGCGCAGCCTGTGCTTCTCGGTATGGATCGTGATCATCGCGCCCTCCCATCTGCCGGCCCGCATCGAAATGACCGGGCTTCGCTGCTATGTCACCGGCGGTACGCCGACAAGAGAGCCGCGGAGGGCATGATGGACAAGCGCACGGACGAGCCGGCGGGGGCCGTAGATGGGGCTGCGGGCGAGAGCCATGAGATCGAGGACCGGAGCCTGACCCCGGCGACGCTGGAGATCCGCAATGCGGAGACGGCGGACATCGCGGGGATCGTGGCGCTGACCTCCCGCGCCTATCCGGGCGAGCCGCCCTATACGCATGGCCAGGTACGGGGGCAGATCAACACGTTCCCGGAGGGCCAGTTCGTGGTGACCTATGACGGGGAGGTGGTGGGCTATGCCGCGACCTTCTGCATCAAGGAGCGGGTGGCGCTGGCCGACCACACCTGGGACGCGATCACCGGCAACGGGCATGCCGCAAGGCACGATCCCGGCGGGGACTGGCTCTACGGCATGGAGGTCTGCGTCGATGGCACGCGGCGTCGGCTGAAGATCGGCAAGCGGCTCTATGAAGCGCGCAAGCGGCTCTGCCAGGACATGGGGCTCAAGGGCATCGTCTTCGGCGGGCGCCTGCCCGGCTATCAGCGCAAGAAGAAGCAGTTCGCCCGCCCCGAGGACTATCTGCAGGCGGTGATCGACAAGGAGGTGCGGGACCCGGTCGCGTCCTTCCATCTCCGCTCGGGCTTCGAGCCCATCCGGGTGCTGAAGGGCTACCACTCGGACGACAAGGAAAGCGGCGGGCATGCCGCGCTCATGGTCTGGCGGAACCCCTATTTCGACCCGGATTTCGACGAGCGCACGTCCTATCGCCGGAATCCGGACACGGCGCGCATCACGACCGTGCAGATGCAGGCGCGCGCCGTGGAGAGCAGGGACGAGTTCTATCGCGTGCTCGAGCACTTCATCGACGCGGCGTCGGACTATCACTCGGACTTCGTGGTGTTTCCGGAGCTCTTCACTCTCCAGATGCTCTCGGCCGAGAAGCGCAAGCTCCAGCCGGAGGAGGCGATCGAGAAGCTCTCGGAATACACGGACGAGTTCGTGGAGAAGCTCCGCAACTGGGCGATCGGCTACAACATCAACATCATCGGCGGCAGCCATCCGACGCGCACGGATGACGGGGACATCCAGAATGTCGCCTATGTGGCGCTGCGTGACGGGTCGGTGCACGCGCAGGAGAAGCTGCATCCGACGCCGGACGAGCGGTACTGGTGGAACATCAAGGGCGGCGACGAGATCAATGCGATCCAGACCGACTGCGGGCCCATCGGCGTGATGATCTGCTACGACAGCGAGTTTCCGGAGCTGGCGCGCAGGTTGGTGGATCAGGGCGCGCGCATCCTCTTCGTGCCCTTCTGCACCGACACGCGGCACGGGCATCTGCGCGTGAAGTATTGCTGCCAGGCGCGGGCGGTGGAGAACCAGGCCTATGTCGTGACCTCGGGCAACACGGGCAACCTGCCGGACGTGGAGAACATGGACATCCAGTACGCCCAGTCCGCCATCTACACGCCATGCGACTTCCCCTTCGCGCGTGACGGGATCGCGGCGGAGACGTCCGAGAACATCGAGATGGTGGCAGTGGCGGACCTCAACCTCTCGACCCTTTCCTGGGCCCGCGCTCAAGGGTCGGTGCGCAATCTGAGGGATCGGCGCTTCGACCTCTACCGCGTGCGCTGGACCGAGGTGGAGTAAAGCACCCCGATCTGTGACGAGCGGCACAACCGGAGCGGGAGCATTGCCCCGAAACGTGCCGCGAGACACATCGAGAAGGAGCAGTGGCTTCTAGCACGGTCCCTGGACGACGCCGTTGCGTCTCGTGCGGATTGGGGACCAAGTCATGATCACGCTCGCGAACTACACCCTCGAAATCGAAGGAGGGGCCATCGAGGTCGGCTTCCTGCGAAGCTGGCTGATCGCGGCGGCAAAGGCTGCGGAGGAAGACGCATCCGAGGCCGGCAAGGCGGAGGCCGCCGCCCAGTACGGCATGATCGCCGAGTTCATGGCCGCGATCTCGCCGGAGGCGTTCCTTTCGGCGGACGCCTTCCAGAAAGCCCTCGCCGCCAACGCCGATCTCCTCACCGAGGCAGACACCAGCCTCGATGCGATGCTCGACCTCTTCGGCGGCGTGTCGGAGCAGGGTCCGCCAGGCAAGGACCCGCTCGGCGCCGATCCGCGGCTGACGCAGAGCGACGTCGAGCAAAGCGAGCGCGAAATGAGCTTCGACCTTTGGGACGTAGCGGACGACACGCGTGATGAGCAGCGCCTGCACATTCGGGAAGCTCTCGGCATCTCCGACAACTCCTTGCTGGACGCCGACGAAGCCTTCTCGCTCATCGGGTGGATCCGTGTAAGCAACCGCCAAGAGCTCCTCGATCATTACAAGTCCGAGTATCCGGAGGATTTCGACGAGGACGGAAACCTCATCGACGGGACGCTGCCGGACGATCTCACGAACGATGGCGACGGCGCGGGGGGCGGCGGGCCATTCGATGGTCCGGTCGAAGGCTCGGGCTACGAAGGCCGGGAGATGGGCAGGGTCGAGAGCTTTCTTGTGAAGCTCGGCAATTTCATCGACGGGAATGGCTGGACCGACGAGACCACCTCTACCGAGGAGCCCGCGGCCCCGGCGGAGCGCCCTGCCCAGCAACCGCCCGCCGCAGAAGAACCGGCTGAAGAGGATACTGCCCCCGAGAACCGGTCGGAGGGCGACGGGTTCGACGAGGAAGACTGGCCCGACGAGGAAGAGGACGAGAGCTTCACCGAGGACGAGGACGGTGTGATCGATCCTGGTCTGGGCGATGGCGACGAGGACCAGATGCCGGACCAGAACGCGGAACGTGGCGGCGGCGACCCGACCGCGACGGACAGTTCGGACGGGCATACCGATGGCCGCTCGGGCAACGGCAGTGGCGCGGGCGGCACGACCCAGCCCGCGAGCGGCGACGAGGAGGACGAGCCCGACCTGATCCTCTTTTACGACCCGCTGACACCGCTGGTGAACCCGGGCAGCGCGCCGCTGGACGATACTTTCGTCTACGAGAACCTGAGGCCCGTCGCGCCCTACGAGGGGACGACGCAGCCCATCGACTGCGACACGACCCCGCCGCCGGAGCTGCCGACCGAGCCCATAGGCGGTGGCGGCACCTATGCGTGGGAGGAGCCCGACAGCTTCCTGTTCTGAGCTACGACGTTCCGCCGCGCCGGCTTGGCGCAGCGGGAGGGGAGCGGCGGCAGGGACCGGTTATCGCCCGATCCCCGCGCGGCACCTCGGTGAGCCATCCAGCGGCGCGGCGTGTCTCGGTCGCTCAGCCGGCGGGAGATCGGCGTTCTCCTCCGGCACCGGAAGCGAATGGCCGGCGCCCGCAGGTCGCCGGCCTCAGAGAGGGTTCTTGGTCGCAGCGACCAAGAGATCGAAGGCCTCCAGCGCCTCGTCGACGGTGACGCTGCCATCGTCGTTCAGGTCGAGGGCCATTGCGTCGAACGAAAAGGGCCATCCCCGCCGCCGGTTGCGCTGCGTGGCGATCTTGATCTCCGCCAACGCGACCGCTTCGGCGAGGCTGACGGTCCCGTCGCCGTCGGTGTCCGCCTCATTCTGGAAAAGGATGAAGGGAACACCCTGACCGCGCTGAAAGAGGCCGAGCACAAGACTGCGCTCCTCCGTGGTGACCGCGCTGTCGCCGTCGAGATCGGCGACGAAGTGCGTGTTGAGGAGGTGGCGGGCGCGGCTGCCGGCACGCTCGTAGCGCTTGGCGAGATCGAGCATCTCTCTCGTCACCGTACCCTCGGGCGAGATCTCCATAAGGGACTGCACGATCCGCTGGCGAAACCTGTCGGGCTGCCCGGCAATCTCGCTCAGGGTGCGGGGCGAGAGGCTTGCGGCCAGTTCGGCGCCGCTCACACCCTCGACGTCGGCGACTTCGGTGCTGTCCTGCGCGGCGGCGAGGAAGGGGATGGCGAAGGCCGCGAGCGCGGCGGCCGCGGTCAGGCGAATGACGTTCATGAGATGCTCCCGTTCGATGATGGCGGGAACATAGCGGATGCTGCGAGGCGGGTCAGCGCCCGCCGCAACGTCAGTCGACGAAGGCGCGTTCCACGACGAATTGCGCGGGCCTGGAATTGGCCCCTTCTTCGAAGCCCCGGGCCTCGAGCATCGCCTTCAGGTCCTTGAGCAGATCCATAGAGCCGCAGATCATGCCGCGATCGGTCTCCGGATCGAGCGGGGGCACGCTGATATCGGCGAAGAGCTTGCCGTTCTCGATGTTGTCGGTGATGCGGCCCATGCGTGCCGTCTGATCCCGCGTGGTGGTTGCGTAATGGACGAGCTTGGCGCTCGCCTCCTCACCCACCAGCGGATCGTCCTTCAGCGCCTCGACGAGCTCGTAGCCATAGGCGAGCTCCGCCTCGAGACGGCAGGTGTGGCAGAGGACGACCTGCTCGAACTTCTCATAGGTCTCGGGATCGCGGATGACGCTGGCGAAGGGCGCGATGCCGGTGCCCGTGGCGAAGAGGTAGAGCCGCTTGCCCGGAATGAGCGCATCGTTGACGAGCGTGCCGACCGGCTTCTTCTTCATGAGGATCGTGTCGCCCGGCACGATCTTCTGCAGATGCTCGGTAAGCGGGCCGTCCTGCACCTTGATCGAGAAGAACTCGAGCTCCTCGTCCCAGGACGGCGAGGCGATGGAGTAGGCGCGATAGACGGGCTTGTCCGCGTTCGGAAGCCCGATCATCACAAACTCGCCCGAGCGGAAGCGGAAGGTCGAGGGCCGGGTGATGCGGAAGCGGAAGAGCCGGTCGGTATAGTGCTGCACCGCCGTCACCTTTTCGGCGAAGACGCCGGAGGGGACGGGAAACCCGGTGGGCTGTCCTGCGACGAGCACCTCGTCGGTCGCGCCCTGGGCGGCGGCGGTCTCGGGCAGCGTCATATAACATCCCTCCACTGTGCATCATCAGAACCCACAGCACAGCCGCGGGCAACACGGCGCGACGTAAGGGCTCCGTTGCGCAACTGCAATATGCGAAGCGCCGCCCCCGCGTCAAAAGCGCTCCACGCCGCATTCCAAGAGACTGAGACGTCCGGAACGAGCGCGAAGGACACAGCCGCCATGCAGCAGGTGTCCTGCGCGTTGTTTGGTGCGGGCGAGGCCGCTATCTCCCCCCGCATGAGAGAGGGCGAGAGTTCAGCGTCAGGCATGGCCACGGGCGAACGGCCGACGGCGGCGGAGGGGCCGGCCGGGCGGCGCGCGGCCGACAAGGCGGCGCGGCGGCAGGTCTCGGCCGATATGCCGAGCTATCCGGTGCGCGAAGATCCGCTGCTCCACACGGATCCCGATACAATCGAGGATCCGGCGCAGCGCGCCTGGGCGGAGACGCGGCTGCGCCGGATCAACCGCTGGCGCCGGCCGCTGACGCGCAAGCGCGACAGGCTGCGCGCCTGGCTCAACATGCTCTTCATCGACCACGGCTTCATTCGCGCGATCTATCCGAACTTCTGGCAGGTGACGCCGTCGATGTGGCGCTCGGCGCAGCCGCTGCCGCACCATATCCGCCGCTTTGCCGAGGCGGGGGGGCGGACGGTCGTGACGCTCCGCGGCGGTCAGATGTTCGGCTCCCTGCCGCTCGAGGCGGAGGCCTGCGCGGCGCATGGGCTCGACTTCAAGACCATCGTGCTCCGCTCGCGCGATCTGCCGCCGCAGGACGAGCTTCTAGGCGTGATCGATGCGCTGGAGACGATCGAGACACCGGTGCTCTTTCACTGCAAGTCGGGCGCGGACCGGGCGGGGTTCATGGCAGCGCTCTGGCTCCTGGTGCGCGAGGGCGCGGGCATCGAGGCGGCGCAGGAGCAGCTTTCGCTGCGCTACGGCCATATTCGCGCGTCCAAGACGGGGATCCTCGACTTCTTCTTCCGGCGTTTCGCGGAGGAGACGGCGCCGGGCGGGCCGGCGGCGGGCCTCGGCCTTCGCGACTGGGTGGCCGAGCGCTATGACCGCGACACGATGCGCGACGCCTTCCGCCCACCGGCGATCGGCACGCTGGTGACGGACGTCCTGCTGCGCCGGGAGTAGCGCGCGGCGATGCCGGGCCATTGACTGCGACGCGACGGGCGAATGCCCGAGACCGGGTCCTTCCGCCGGTGATCATGCTCACAGCACTCAGACGGATCGCCTGCAATCATGCGGTGGTTGCGCCGGCCGTTCTTGCGTTGCCCCGGGGGGCGTCCGGCGCCTGCGTCATCGCCACGCGCCATGCGTCGCATCACGCAAATTGACGGACCGGGGCCTTGCCATCACTAGGCGTGAGGGTAGCTTCGTCGGGGTCCGCCCGACGGTGTGGCGTGGGAAGGAGAACGGCGATGAACGAGCAGACGAGCTTGGGCCCGGAGGCCGGTATGGGCACCGCCGGGGACAGCGGGGGCCTCGCCGCCGGTCGCCACTTCGTCGCCATTCCCGGGCCTTCCGTGATGCCGGAGCGGGTGATGGAAGCCTTCGCCCGGCCGATGCCCAACATCTACGAGGGTGCGCTGGTAGAGACCTCGGAGCGGATGCTGGACGCGCTGCCTTCCATTGCGCGCACCGAGGGCCGGGCCTTCTGCGCCATCTCGAACGGGCATGGCGCCTGGGAGATGGCGCTCACCAACACGCTCAGCCGGGGCGACAAGGTGCTGGTACTCGAATCGGGCCGGTTCGCGGTCGGCTGGGGCGAGATGGGGCGGGTGATGGGCCTCGATGTAGAGGTGATCGCGGGCCGGCCGCGCCGGGCCGTCGATCCCGCTGCGGTGGAAGCGCGGCTGCGCGCCGATACGGGCCATGAGATCAAGGCCGTGCTGGTAGTGCAGATCGACACTGCCAGCTCGGTCTGGAACGACATCGCGGCGATCCGGCGGGCCATCGACGCGGCGGGGCACCCTGCGCTCTACATGGTGGACTGCATTGCCTGTCTCGGCTGCGTCGAATTCGAGATGGACGCTTGGGGCGTGGACGTCACGGTGGCAGGCAGCCAGAAAGGCCTGATGGTCCCCCCGGGGCTGGGCTTTACCTGGGCGTCCGAGAAGGCCTGGGTCGCGCATCAGACAGCGACGCTGCGCACCGCCTACTGGGACTGGACCGCCCGCTCGCGCGATGAGCACCACTATCTGCGCTACTGCGGCACGCCGCCGGTCAGCCACATCTACGCGATGAACGAGGCGCTGGCGATGATTGCGGAGGAGGGTCTCGAGCGGATATGGGCACGGCATGCTGCTCTGGCCGGAGCCGTGCGTGCCGCCGTGAACGCGTGGAGCGCGCCCGGTGGCCTCGAATTCAACGTGACGGAGGCGGCGGAGCGCTCGGACGTGGTGACGACGGTGCTGACGGGCGGAATCGACGCCGGGCGTCTGCGCGCGATCGCGGAGCGGCAGGCGGGCCTGACGCTCGGCATCGGGCTCGGCGAGACCGAGGGCGCGGCCTTCCGCATCGGGCATATGGGGCATCTTAACCCGCCGATGCTCCTGGGCGCGCTCGGCACTGTCGAAGCGGTGCTGCAGGCGATGGACGCGCCGATGGGCGGCTCCGGCGTCGCCGCGGCGGCCATGGCACTCGCCCCGCAACTTGGCGCCGAGAGCGTGCCCGCAGGCGCTCTGCGAGGGTTCAATCCCTGATCGCGCAAGGCCGCCGCGCCTGATCCGAGAGCCCGGGGGCGGGAGATCGATTTCGTTCCAAGCCCGGCCCGCCTTCAGCCTCTGACGATGCGACCGGCGTCGACGGCCGGGCCAAGCGGCCGTGCTCGGCGATCGCGCGGCTCGGCGGGATTGGCGCCCGCCTCAGCGCATCCGCATGCTCGAGAGGCGCAGGAGGCCGAGGGCGGAGAGGAATGCTGCGAGTGCCAGCATCCGGTCCGCGGTCGTGCTGCTGCCCGTGCCGGCAAAGAAGACGGCGTTCGGCGGCGCGAGCGGCCCGTCCTCCTCGAGCAGCACGAGCGGCGGGCCGAAGCCTGCGACACGCACGCCCGCGCCCCCAACTGCCGTTGCAGCATCAGCCGCGTCGCTTCGCTGCCCGAAGCTCGACCACCCGGGCTCGAGCGAGGCCAGGACCGCCGGTGGCGGCGGGGCTATGCCTGCCGCCGCTGCGGGGTATGCCACGGCCGCCAGGGCGAGGGCGCCCGCGAGCGCGGCCCCGAGACCGACTACCCGGCGAGTCGGGCGCCGCGCATGCTCACCGGTGGCGCGTGACGGCGCCTCCCCAGCACCTGGCGTGACGGCCTGCGCCCGCCCCTTGCCCTCGCCCGCGTATCGATCCGCCCGCATCGCCCCCTCCCGGTCCGCTTGCAGGATGGAAGATGGGCGCTGCGTATTGACGGTTTCTTGCGAAGGATAGTGAACGCTGGACTTAACCGTAATTTCAATCGGTCGAGGGCGGACGGCGCAGCGCCTTGACGCTACCGCGCTCCTTCTTTGCGGTCAGCCGACGCTCCCTCGAGGCGCGGGTCGGCTTGGTGGGGATGCGGCGCTTGGGGCGGATGGCCGCCGAGCGGATGAGGGCGATGAGGCGCTCGACCGCTTCCTCGCGATTGCGCGCCTGGCTCCGCTCGCTCTCCGCCTTGATGACGACGGCGCCGTCCTCGGTCCAGCGCCGGCCCGCGAGGCGGCGGAGGCGAGCCTTGACGTCCGCCGGCAGGTTCGGCGAGCGCGCTGCCTCGAAGCGCAGATGCACCGCCGTCTCGACCTTGTTGACGTTCTGCCCGCCAGGCCCGGAAGCGCGGGCAAAGGTCTCCGTCAGTTCCCAGTCCTCGAGCGTGATGCGATCGTTGACGCGGACCGGCAAGGCGGCCTCAGCGGCCCGGCGCGGGCGCGGCGAGGCCGAGCACCAGCCGGAAGGGCACGAGGGCTACGGCGATGAGAGCGAGTTTCACCAGGAAGTCCCCGAGCGCGAGGCTGACCCAGAACGCGACCGGCGCGCCGAAGCCGAGGAGCGGCACCGCTTCCTGCGCCCAGGCCGGATCCTCGCCCAGAAAGGCGAAGGCGGGTGCGAAGGCGAGGCTGAAGAAAAGGGCCGTGTCGAGCGCGGAGCCCGCAAGGCTGGAGACCGCCGGGGCGCGCCACCAGCTGCCCGCGCGCAGCCGGTCGAAGATCGCGACGTCCAGCATCTGCGCCAGCAGGAAGGCGCTGCCGGAGGCGATGGCGATCCGCGGCGTGGCGAGCCAGATCGAGAGCGCGACCGCAAGTGCGAAACCCGCCAGCACCACGCGGCGCGCGGCAACCGGACCGTGGAGGCGATTCGCAAGATCGGTGACCAGGAATGCGAAAGGATAGGTGAACGCGCCCCAGGTGAGCCAGTCGTTGAACGGCACCTGCACCAGGACGTTCGAGGCCGTGACGATGACCGCCATGGCTGCGATGGCGACGATGGTGACGCGGTGCTGGCGGGTCATGGCTCTCTCCGATGGCGCGGCGGCCGAGTACACCGCCCCAGCCGCGCCTGCAAGCCGGCAGCGACGGCGTGCGGTGTGAACAGCGCTGTGGATAACTTCGTGGATAGCCGTACGGCCGACGGTCGGCAGAGAGCGCCCCAACCTCTCAGCAGGACCGGCGAAAGCCCCGAAAGACGGAAGCTTTTTCTGCTTTATGCAACCGAAGGAGGATATCCTTCGCGGGACTCGCCCCCTCTGCACGGGGCGAGGGGGCGGCGATGGCGACCGGGCGGCGGCGGGCGCCCGCCCCAAGGGTTGCTATCGACTACTTTGACAGCACCTGCCAAGCCTTTGAATTTGCAATGCTTCAGAGAGTAGTTGGTTTGGTTTATCGGGGTTTACCCCTAGGCTCATTTGAACCGGCCACGCCGACGAAATCGATGCTTTCGCAGCGGAAACGCGGGCAACAGGAACGATCTTCGCGCGAACGGTGTTTCCGATCCACGAAAGTCGCGTGACGGCGGGCCGGCGGGTCGCGGCTGCCTGCACGGGTGCTGTGGACAAGCGCGCGGCTGCCCCAGCCTGCGGGTGGGTGTCAATATCAAAGCGACCCGATCCGGCTCCCCTCGCACCTTACCGAGAGAGATCGCGACGCGGCGGCATCGGACCGTTGCCGCACGCGCAAGGACAGCGCGCGCGACGGCTCCGGATATGGCGCCTTGCCGAGATGCGATGCTTTCAGGGACGGCATCATCGCTTGGCGATGGACCGGTCGGATCGAATCGATATAGAACATTAGCAGAACATTTGATGCGGTATGGTGGCGGGAGCGAACGGCATGCGGGACGGAACGGCGATGACGCAGTGCGGCGCCGCTTGGCCTGGGCTGGCGGCCCTGGCCACCGGCCGGGTGCACGAAGCCTGCGGCAGCGGCCGGCTCGCCTTCGCGCTCGCCCTTGCCGGGGAGGGGCGCGGGCCGGTGCTCTGGATCGCCGATGCGACGCGACGCGACAGGCTCTGCCCCGCCGGCATCGCCCGGTTTCTCGACCCCGCGCGTCTTGTGCTGGCCCGGCCGACGGGACCGGTGGCTGCGTTGCAGGTGATGGAGGAGGCGCTGCGGTCGGGTGCCGCCCCCCTGGTGCTGGCCGAGCTAGAGGCCGCGCCGGATCTGACACAGAGCCGCCGGCTGCAGCTCGCAGCGGGCACGGGCGGCGGACGCGGGCTCTGCCTCGTGCCCGAGAACCGGTTGGCGACCAACGCCGCCGAGACGCGCTGGCGCTGCCGCCCGAGCGCCCCCGAGGGTGTCGGCGGCGGTAGGGCGGCGCGTACCCCAGACCC
>JBCCDG010000137.1:0-11601 GCA_039030915.1 Pseudomonadota bacterium
CCCGACAGAACCCCCGAAAACACCCCCAAGAGCACCAACCTCAATCGGATCGCCCAAACGCGTCCCAGTCCCATGACACTCAACATAACCAACCGATGAACCCAAAAAACCACTCGACAATAAGGCGCGTCGGATGACATCGGCCTGGGCGGCGGGATTGGGGGCGCTGAAGCCGCTGGCGCCGCCGTCCTGGTTGACCGCGGACCCGGCGATCACGGCGCGGATCGGATCCCCCGCGGCAACCGCATCCGAAAGACGCTTCAGCACGACGATTCCAGCCCCCTCGCCGCGCCCGATCCCGCTTGCCGCGGCATCGAATGTCCGACACCGCCCGTCGGTCGCCAGTGCGCCGACCCGCGACATGTGGATGCTGGCCTCGGGCGAGAGGATCAGGTTCACACCGCCGGCTAGGGCGATCTCGCAGTCGCCGGCGGCAAGACCCTGAAGCGCCAGATGGACGGCGACGAGGGACGAGGCACAGGCGGCATCGATTGCGATGGCGGGGCCGGTGAGGCCAAGGACGTGGGAGACGCGGCCCGCGGCGGCGCTCGCCATGTCGGCGGCACCCGAGAAGGGATCGATGCGCTCGGGAGCCCGGGCAACGCGGACGCCATGATCGTGGGTCGTGAGCCCGGCGTAGACGCCGACGCGGCGGGCCCCGAGCGCGCGGGGCGGTTGACCGGCGCTTTCCAGCGCCTCCCACGCCACCTCGAGCAGGAGGCGGTGCTGAGGGTCGGTGGACAGCGCCTCCCGCGGGGTCATTCCGAAGAGCGGCGCATCGAAACCGAAGGGATCCGCCAGGAAGCCGCCCTCGCGTGAAGCCACCGCCCCGGGCGTTCCCGGATCGGGGTCGAACCAGGCATCGGCATCCCAGCGGTCCGGCGGCACGCGGCCTATCGCGTCGCGGCCCTCGGACAGGAGCGACCAGTAGGCGTCGAGCGATCCGCGGAAGCCGTCGGGCTCCGCCACCAGCCCCGGCACCCGCACCGCCATGCCGATGATCGCCACCGGCTCGGGCGATGCGCGCGGACCGGCATCGCGCTCGGCTTCGAGCCGCCGGATCGTGTCGAGCGCGCGCAGAAGGAGCGCGCGGGTCCGCTCGTCGTCGTCCGGGACGGACTGCTGCTGCCGGTCCGTCATCGGCCACGGTCGCCATCAAGACGGTCGAGCATGGCCTCGAGATCGTCCGCGAGCCCGGAGACGCTCCCGGCGAGAGAGGCAGGTTCGCCTGCGGTGGCCTTCGCCTCCGCTGGTGCAGCGCCCTTGCCGTCGAGCGTTGCGAGCGGGCCCTCCAGAAGCATCGCCACGGCACGACGTACCGTGAAGCCCTCGAACGCGATCGTGCGCGGGATGCCGGTGCCGAGTTCCTTCTCCAACGCCTGATGCAGGTCGAGCGCGCCGAGGGACGTGAGACCGAGCTGCGTGAAGCCGGCGTCCAGGGGCACGGCGTCGGGGCCACCCATGCCGAGCAGTCCGGCGACAAGGCCCTGGATGTGGCGCGCGAGCGCTGCCTCGTGCTCGGTGGGGGGCAAGGCCTCGAGTTCCACTCTCAGCGTCGGCCCGCCGGGCGTGTGGTCGACCCCGGCAGACGCCCGCCGCTCCGGCCTGACCGGCATCGCGAAACGCTGGCGGTTCCAGGCATAGAGGGGCAGATCGAGAACGTGGCGCCGCAGGCCGGCGGCACCCCAGTCCACGGCGTGGCCCAGAAGCCAACGGCGGGCGTCGTCGGGCATGGCACCCGACGGATCGATGGTCAGGGTCGTGGCAAGCTCGGCCGCCGAGCTGCCCCAGGCAACGGCCCGCGCCGGCAGCGCGTCGCGACCGAAGGCGGCAGAGCCCGCGATCCGCGTGGCAGGTATCGGACCAAGCAATCGCGGATCGGAAAGGGCCCGGCGCCAGGCCGTCACCATGCCGTCCAGGGCACCCGCCTCGGCCGACAGGGGAAGGACCGCGGGCGCCGCTACCGGAGCGTCGTCCTCCCTGTCGCGGGCGTCCGGTGCCGCCTCCAGCACGACATGGACGTTCGTGCCCGACCATCCGAACGAGCTCACGGCCGCGCGCGCAGGGCTGCCCGTATCGGGCAGCACGGCGGGCCGGTCCGAAATCCGCAGACGCGTCCCCGCCAGATCGATCTCGGGGTTGATCCGGGCGAGATGCAGGTTGCCCGGCACCTCCCGCCGCGAGACGACGAGCGCTGCCTTGATCAATCCCGCGATCCCGGCAGCAGCCGCAAGATGGCCGACATTCGATTTCACCGCGCCCAGATGGCATGGCGCTCCGCCCTCGCCGTAGATCGCGGCGAGCGCGTCGATCTCGATCGGATCGCCGAGCGGCGTCCCCGTGCCATGCGTCTCGATGAAACAGACATCTTTCGGTGCGACCCCCGCGTCGCGAAGCGCGCGGCAAAGCGCATCGCGCTGCGAGGTACCGTTGGGCGCCGTGAGCCCGGTGGAGCGGCCATCCTGGTTCATGCCGGCGCCTCGGACAACGGCATGGATCCGATCGCCATGCTCCAGCGCATCCGACAGGCGCTTCAGCGCGACCACGCCGCATCCCTCGCCCAGGACGATACCGTCACCGCCCGTGTCGAAGGGGCGGCAGCGCCGGCTCGGCGACAGCAGGCCCATCTGCTCGATGGCCATCATGCCCTCGGGTGCCAGCATCAGGTTGACGCCGCCGGCCAGGGCCATGTCGCAGTCGCCCGCCCGCAGCGCCCTGACCGCCATATGGACCGTCGCGAGCGACGAGGAGCAGGCCGTATCAACCGAAACGGCCGGGCCGCGCAGGTCGAGGAGGTAGGCAAGCCTGCCGCTCAGGACGCTGTGCGAAGCGCCTGTACCCGTGAAGGCACCGATGCTGGCGGGATCGGCATGGACCATCTCGCGCCAGTCCGAACCGGCCACGCCCATGAAGACCCCGACAGGGCTGCCCGCAAGGCTCGATGATGGAATGCAGGCGTTCTCGAGCGCCTCCCATGCAACCTCCAGCACAAGCCGCTGCTGGGGGTCCATCGCTGCCGCCTCGACCGTGGGAATGCCGAAGAGCGCGGGATCGAAAGCATCGACATCGTCGAGATACCCTCCCTCGGGCGCGGGCGGGCCGCCGGGGCCGGCGCGATCCGGCGGCAACGGGCCGATGGCGTCGCGACCTTCGGCCAGCAGGGACCAGTAGCCCGCCACATCCCGAACGCCACCTGGAAAGCGGCACCCGATCCCGACGATAGCCACCGGTTCGCGGGCCGCAGCCTCCAGACGGTCCAGCTTCGCCGTGAGACGCTCGATCGTCGCAAGCGCCTGCTTGACGGGCGACAGCGGAGGCTTCGTGCTCATCCGCGCACCCCATCTTCTTCCAGCGCACCGAGCCGGCGCAGGAGCTCCGCTTCGGCTTCGTCGTCACTCATGATGGCAATGGCATCGTTCTCGGTATCCGCCACATCTTGTCGCCGTGGCTCGGAGCGCCCGGCCGCATCCATCCCCATGAGGCCAAGAAGATAGCCGGCGAGGTCGACGAAGGCCGGGTAGTTCCAGGCCAGGGTGGCCGACAGTCTGGCCCCGATGTCGGCTTCGAGGCGGTTGCGCAGCTCCAGCGCCATCAAACTGTCGATCCCCAGCGTGCCTAGCGTGTCACGCGCCGGGTCGATCCGGTCGACGTCGACACCCAGAATGCCTGCGACGACTGCACGGAGATGGGCAATCATGAGATCGGTGCGTTCATCATCGGATGCCATGCTCAGCGTCGACGGGAGCCCCCCGTCGACCGACACGGCACCTGCGCTGCCCACGCCGAGGACCGGGGCGCTCTCCGGAAAGGCCCTGTACCAGCGGACGGGGTCGAGACGGGTGATGGCGATGGCAGGTACATCAAGACGCAGGGCTCGCCCGAGGGCGGCGACCGCGTCTGCCGGGTCCAGCGGGTCCTGCCCGCGCCGAGCGAAGCTCGACTCGAGGCCACGGCGCGCGACGCCGCCAACCGAAGCCCATGGACCCCACCCGACCGAGAGCGCGGGAACGCCGGACGCGCGCAGCGATGCCGCGCGTGCATCCAGGTAGGCACAGGCCGCGGCATAGTTCGCCTGCCCGGGCGAGCCGAGGACCGCCGCCGTCGAGGAGAAGAACACCACGAGGCCCAGGGGCCGGCCTGCAAGCGCGTCGAGCACTGCCTCGGTCCCCGCGACCTTGGGAGCGAGGGCCGCCGCGATCCTGTCCTCGCTCAGTTCCGCTGCCGGCGCATCGTCGCCGGTGGCAGCGGCATGCAGCAGGATGGTGACGGGACCCGCCGCCGCCTCGGCCTCTGCAATGGCCCGGCGGAGCGCCGGAGGCTCCGCCACGTCCGCGATCACGACACGCATATCGACGCCCCGATCCTCGAGCATCGCAATGCGCGCCGCCGCCTCACCCTCTGGTGCCCTCCGTGCCAGGAGCGTGACTGAGCGGGCACCGCGTTCCACCAGCCACTCGGCAAAGACCGGGCCGAGACCGCCGGTCCCGCCGGTGACGAGCGCGTGTCCGTCACGCAAGGCCGCGACTGGATCGGCGACGATGGCGGCGTGCTCCGGTCGCTCCAACGTGGCCACGAGCTTTCCCATGTGCTGCGCGCGGGCCATGAGACGGAAGTGCTCCGGCGCCCGATCCATCTCGACGGTCCGCACGGGAAGAGGCGCCAGATCCCTGGCGCCGATCCGCTCCATCAGATCGACCATCACCGCACCCGCCTCGGCCGGGCGGGCGGCGAGCCACGCGGCAATGTCGATTGCGTGATAGGCGATGTTCCGCCCCAGCAGCGCCGCCGAGAGCGGTCGCGCCGCCTGCTGATCCGCCTTGCCCATTTCGACGAAGCGGCCGAATGGACCGAGAAGCTCGAGCGACGCTGCGGCGGCCGGGCCCGTCAGGGCGCTCAGCACCACATCGACGTCGCCACAGATCCGCGGGATCGCAGCGGCAAACTCCAGACTGCGGCTGTCGAACACATGCTCGATACCCAGCGTCTCGAGATACGCGCGCTTCTCCGGCGAACCTGCGGTGGCCACGACACGCGCACCTGAAGCCTGCGCCACGGCGACGGCGGCGAGCCCTACCCCGCCGGCGGCGCTGTGGATCAGCACCGTTTCGCCGGCCTTCAGACAGGCACGGGAGATCAGCGCCTCATGGGCCGTGAGGTAGGCGATCGGCTGGGCGGCAGCGGTGGCGATGTCCATCCCACCGGGCAGCGGGATCGCCAGGGAAGCATCCGTTTCCACGAAACGGGCCATGGTGCGCGGCGCTTCGGTCACGGCCAGAACCGGATCCCCGGGCCTCAGATGATCGACACCGTCACCCACCGCGATGACCCGCCCCGCGCATTCCATGCCGAAACCGAGGGTTTCACCGTCTCCATCGAACGCGACGCGACCGACAGCGCGAGCCACGTCCATGAAGTTCAGCCCGGCAGCCTCGACGGCCACGACGATCCTGCCTGCTCCGGGAGCCGGATTGTCCGTCTCGGCCAAGCGCAGATCCTCGAACGTCCCGCCGGTGACAAGTTCCAGCCGGAAGGATCTCGCTCCGGCAGGCTGCACCGCAGTGCTGGACGGGCGCCCTTCGCGCGCTGCGCCGAGCCGCGGTACGAGCAGTGCACCATCACGCAGGGCCGACTGAAGGGGCAACGCATGCCCGTCCAGAAGCACGGCAAGCTCGGCAGGCGTCGCCCCGTCATGATCGAGCAGCGTGATGCGAAGCCCGGGATGCTCGAGCGCCGCACTCCTCCCGAAGCCCCACGCCATCGCTGCGTCCGGATCGGGCACCGTCCCCCCCGCCGACGTGGCATCGCGGGTAAGCAGGATGACGCGGGTCGCATTCCCTGCTTCCGCCGCAACGCGGAGCGTGTCAGCGATGAGTGCGAGAGCGCTGGCGTTCCTGCCACACGGCACCACGATCGTCGAAGAGCTCGACAGTGTGGCGATGTCAGGGGCGATGGCGTGAACCGCGTCCGTACCGACCTCGTTCAGGGCCTCCGCAACGGACGAGGCCTCCTCAGCATCGCCGATCACGCAGATCCGCCCGAGCGCCGGCGCCGGCTCCTCCCTCTCGGCGGGATGCCACGATACCGACCAGAGGAGGGCGCCGGCAGGCTGCTCGGCGCGACGCATCCTGAGGCCCGCGATCGCAATGACGGGCGCACCGCCTTCGGTGGTGACCGAGACGTCGAACAGCGGCTCTGCCCCGTCCTCCCGGCGTAGCACCCCGACGATGAGGGTATCTCCGACAGCCGGACCTTCGCGCATCCACACCCGCTCCACCGCCAGGGGCAGGAGCGGTGCGGGCGGCATGCCCGAGGCCATGAACGTCACCTGAAGGCAGGCATCCAGAAGCGGCGGCGGCACCGTGGCCCTGCCCGCGTCGTCGCCATCGCCACATTGACCATTACCCTCTGGGGCCACGATGACCGCCGTCGCCCATCCGTCTGCGCCCTCGACCGACCGGATACCGCGCAGCGCCGGCCCATATCCCGCCTGCCCTTGGTCGAGCGCGCGGTAGAAGGCAGCACCATCCAGCCGAAGCGTGGCCGCTCCATCGTCGGGCAGCATGAGGTCCGGCGGCGCGTCGGGCCCTCCCGCACCCACAAGCGCCGTCGCGACCAGCCGCCAGTCTTCCTCCGCCGCTCGACGCGCATGAAGCGAGAGCGCGTCGCCCTGACGGAGGACCCGCGCCTCGGACCCGTCGATCGGAAGTGCCTCGAGAAAGCGCACGTCCGCCAACATCGCAGGGCCGTCGATCAACGACCCCATCGCCCCGAGCATGGCTGCCGCGGGCAGGATCGGCATGCCGAAGACCGTGTGATCGGCCTGCCAGCCGACGAAGGCAGGATTGATGGTCAGGACCGCAACCACCGATCCGTCCGGCAAGGCGATCGGCGCGCCCACGAAGCGGGCTGTCCAGGACGGGCCGGCGATATCCGGCGCCTCGGCCGGGGCCGCATCGCCCGTCACCGTCTCACGCCGCCCGGCACCCCGGTCGAGCCAGTAGCGTTCGCGCTGCCACGGATAAGACGGCAGGTCCTCAACGGGCGGTCGGCCGAAGAGACCGTGCCAATCCACCGCGACGCCACGAACCTGCAGCGCGCCCGCGCTTTCGAGGAAGACCGACCAGGCAGGCCGGTCACGATGCTGGCTCGGCAGAGCGAGGATATCGGCGATGCCTGCGGCGTTGGACGCATCCATGATCGGGACGGTCAGCAGCGGGTGGGGCGAGAGCTCGACGAAATCGGTATGTCCCGCACGCAACATCGCCTCGACGACCGGATGGAAGAGCACTGGCTTGCGAAGGTTGTCCGCCCAGTACCCGGCATCGAGTTCGGGCCCTTCCAGCGCCTTGCCGCGGACGGTGGAATGAAAGGGGACCTCCGCAGGCCGCGGCGATATGTCCCCCAGCGCCGCGACCAGATCGCCGAGCAGCGGGTCCATCGCAGGGCTGTGCGAGGCGAAGTCCACGTCAACCGTACGGCAAAAGACCCCCTCCGCCTCCAGCCCTTCCCTGATCGCGCCAAGCGTCCCGGCATCGCCTGAGAGGACCACGGAGCGCGGGCCCTGCGCGACCGCGAGCGAGACCGAGCCCTCGTGTCCGGCTATCGCCCGGCGGGCGGCGTCGAGGGACAGTTCGGCCATGAGCATCGCACCCTCTCCAGCCATCGACCCGCGCTGATCAGCCAGCAGGCGGGTGCGCAGGCAGATCACGCGTGCGGCCTCATCCATGTCGAGGATGCCGGCGATTCCTGCGGCCGCAACCTCGCCCATCGAGTTGCCGATCACGGCGGAGGGCTCGACGCCGAGAGAACGCCAGAGTGCGGCGAGCGCGATCTGGATACCGCAGAGCGCGGGTTGGATCATTTCCGTGCGTTCGAGCAGCGAGCCGCCATCGCCGGCCGCGCGCAATGCGTCCATCAGCGACCAGTCGGTGTAGGGGCGGCATGCCTCGGCGAACGCCTCCATCCCCTCGCGAAACGCTGGAGCGGTATCGAGGAGCGTGAGCGCCATGCCCGCATGCTGGGCACCGTGGCCGGAACAGACGAAGACGGGACCCGCTTGCGGACGGAGAACCGGGGCCTTGGCGCGCCTCATGCCGGATGCGTCGTCGTTCGCGCCGAGCGCGTCGAGTTGCCGGGACAGCGTCGCAGCACTATCGGCGACGAGCACGGCACGCCAGGGTTCCGCGTCCCGTCGCGTCGCCTGCGCAGCGGCCTTGCAGCGGAGCGCCGGCATGTCGGCATCTTCGGATACGAGCCTGCGCCAGTCGGCGGCTGACGCACGCAAAGCTGCATCCGAACGTGCGGAAAGCGGCAAGACGACCGCATCCGGCTTCGGAAGATGCGCCGCCTCCTCCGCGGCGACGGTGCCACGGCGCGGCGCTTCCTCGACGACCAGGTGGACGTTTGTGCCGCCAAAGGCGAGCGAAGTCGCCGCACCGACGCGCATCCCATCGGGCGGAGCGTCCCAAGGCAGGACGGAGACGGGAACCTCGAGGCCGAGCTCGGCGAACGGGATCTCTGGGTTCGGCGTCTCGAAATGAAGGCTGGGCGGGATCGTACGATGCACAAGCGAAAGGATGACCTTCATCAGGCTCGCGATACCGCCCACTGGCCCCAGATGCGCGAGGTTGGTCTTGACCGAGCCGAGCCGGCACGGATCGCAATCGCGGTGCCGTCCGGCGCCGACGACCGCTCCCAGCGCGTGCGCCTCAATCGGATCGCCGAGTTGGGTGCCCGTGCCATGCCCGTCGACGAGCCCTACCCTGCCCGGGTCGATCCCCGCATCTGCATAGGCACGGCGGATCACCGCTTCCTGACCGCGGCGCGACGGGGCGGTCATGCCGTTCGACCGGCCGTCCTGGCCCGCCGCGCTGCCGCGGATGACGGCGAGCACGCGGTCGCCATCCCGTTCCGCCGCATCGAACCGCTTCAGCATCAGCGCCGCGCAGCCCTCACCCAGCACGATGCCGTCCCCGGCCGCGTCGTAGGCGCGGCAGCGCCCGGTGGGCGAGAGAACGCCGAGCTTCGAAAGCCAGATCATCTGGTCGGGCCCGGTCAGGACGCACACTCCGCCCGCCAGGGCCTGATCGCACTCGCCACGCCGGATGGCGTTCAGGGCCTGGTGCACCGCGAGGAGCGACGATGAGCAGATCGAGTCGACCGTGAAGCTGGGGCCCTTCAGATCGAACTGGTAGCTCACGCGATTGGCGACGATCCCGCCATAGGCACCGGTTGCCGTATACGTATCGACGCCCGGCAGATGCGCGTACTGCTCCCAAGCATATTCGCTTTCGCTGAGACCGATGAACACGCCGGTCGCCGAACCGGCGAGGTCGCTCTCCCTAAGCCCGGCATGGTCGAAGGTCTCGCGCGCGGCTTCCAGCATCACCCGCTGCTGGGGATCCATGCCGCGGGCCTCACGCGGACTGATCCCGAAGAAACCGGCGTCGAAACCTTCCACGTCGTCCAGCACGGCGCCTTCACGTGTGATGATCTTGCCGGGGGCGAGTGGGCGAGTGTCGTGGAAACGGTCGATGTCCCATCGGTGACGAGGGATCTCGCCCACCACGTGGCGGCCTTCGCGCAAGAGCTTCCAGAAGGCATCCGGCGTATCGATCCCGCCTGCGAAGCGGCAGCCGAGCCCGATGACGGCGACCGGAGCGCGGGCTTGCGCCTCCTTGTCGCGCAAGCGCCCTTCGAGCACGTCGATCGCGGCCATCGCCTGACGCAAAGCCGCGGCCGACGCCGACGGGGCGCTGGAAGGGGCACCGGAAGCCGCCTCGGGGGGTGCGGGCGCCGGGGACGCGGGCGCTGGGGTGTCGTTCATGCGGTCTCTCACGCTTCGTCGTCCTGTGTCACGCCGCCCTGCACGCTGCTGCCGAGGATTTCGTTCACCTTCGCGTCGAGCTTGGCGAGCAGATCCTCCTCCGTCTCCTCCGTGGCGTCATGCGCGCCATCGGTGGGTGCGGAGGCAGGATCGGCATCTTTGGCGAGGTCTCTGTCGTCACCATGCGCGTCGCCGACCTCCGGCGCCGTCGCGGCCAGCCTTGCCCGAAGATGATCGATCAGCTCCGCCGCTGTCGGAAAGTCGAAGATCAGCGTGGCCGGTAGCGAGAGTCCGAGGCGCTTTGCCAGCGCGCCACGAAGTTCGACCGCCATCAGACTGTCGAAACCCAACTCCTTGAACGTGCGCCGTGGCGCGACCTCTGCCGCGGACCCGCCCATCACGGCGGCCACGATGCGGAGCACCTCGGCCTCGGTATCCTCGGGTGCCGTAGAGGCGGCTGGCTGCTCGGCGTTGATGCTCCGATGCCCCGTGTCGGCAACGCCGGAACGTCGGCGCAGGACAAGCGCATGCGCCGGCCCCGCTCGACCGGCGAGGAGCATCATTGCATCGAGCGCGCGCTCAGGCGGCAGCGGTTCAAGGCCCCGGCGCGCCATGCGCTCACGTCCGGCCGCGTCCAGCCTTGCGGCCATCCCCGCCTCGTCCCAGGGGCCCCAGCCGATGGCGGTGGCCGGGATACCCTGCCGTCGAAGCGTCCTCGCCAGACTGTCGAGAAAACCGTTTGCGGCAGCATAGGCGCCCTGCCCCGCCGCGCCGAGCGTCGCAACGGCCGAGGAGAAGAGCACGAACGCCTCGAGCGGCGCGCCGGCGAATGCTCCCGCCAGGGCGAGGCTTCCGGCCCGCTTTGGCGCCAGGACCCGGGCCATCGCAGCGTCGTCCTGGTCGGCGAGCAGGCCATCTTCCAGATGCCCTGCGGCATGGAAGATGCCACGAACGATGGGAAGGTCTGGCATCCGCTGCAGCCGCTCCGCGAGCGCCGTCACCGCGTCGGGGCACGCCACGTCCAGGAGCTCGACCAGCACCTGCGCGCCCATGGCCTCGAGCGCGGTCACGAGCGATTTGCCCGTGTCCGAAGGGGCGGATCGGCCGACGAGTACGACCGCGCCCGCTCCCTCGGCCGCGAGGCGCCGCGCGGTCACGGCCCCCAGCGCACCGAAGCCGCCGGTGATGACATAGCAGCCATCCCGTCGCGGTCTGAAGGCGGCGTGGCGTGCGCAGACGAGCTTGCCCCGATGCCGCGCCTGGCTCATCTCGCGGAACGCCTCACGCGCATCCTCGAAGGCAAATGTGGCGACAGGTATGCTTGGGCCCTCCCGCGTGTCGACAGGGCCGATAACCGCCTCGAGATGCCCGCGCACAAGGTCGGGGTCCTCTTCGGCGAGGCTGACGAGATCGAAGCTTTCGAAGGCAATGTCGGGCCGGTAGGCGCGCGTGGCATCTGCGTCCCAAACATCCCTCTTGCCGAGCTCGACGAAGCGTCCGCCTTGCGCCACGATATCCATTGTCGCGGGTACAAGCACACCGCTCAGCATATTGAGTGCAACGTCGACACCGCGGCCTCCGGTTGCCTCGCGGACGGCATCGACGAAGTCGGCCGACCGGCTGTCGCCGACCGTCGCGACGCCGTGATCGCGAAGCAGCGCGCGCTTCTGCTCGCTGCCCGCGGTCGCAATGATCCGGGCGCCGCAGTCGCGGGCAACGGCAATTGCGGCGAGCCCGACACCGCCCGCGCCGGCGTGAATGAGCACCGTCTCCCC